>JBGTHE010000466.1:0-5947 GCA_041746335.1 Lysobacterales bacterium
AGGGCTTTGCCCAGGTTACCAACCCGCCCATAGACCCCTTGCGTGAGTCTTCGGTGATGTCGCTGGAAACCAGCATTGGCCGCGAACACAACGTGTTCAATGAGACCGCTTCGCATGCCCACCGGGTGGTGCTGCCCTGGCCTGTACTGAATTTCGTCAAGTACCAGACTTTGCTGGGTCTGGATCAACGGCATTACCGCAACCAGCGTTTCAGCCTGAATTACGACCCCCAGACTTTCGGGCTACAGACTGCGATTGAGACCCTGATAGAAAATTGCCTGCAGGCAGTGAAATCCGGTGTGACCATCCTGGTATTGTCGGATCGCGACATCAGCCGCGAAACCCTTACCATGCCTGCTCCTCTTGCTGTGGGTGCGGTGCACCAGGCTTTAATGCGAGCGCATGAACGCACCCGAGCCAACATACTGCTGGAAACCGGTTCAGCACGCGACCCGCACCAGTTCGGTGTGTTACTGGGTTTGGGCGTAACGGCAATCTACCCCTACCTCGCTTTCCAGACCATCAATCAGCAGATCGAGATCGGTGCATTGAAAGGTGATCCGATTGACCTGCGCAAGAATTATCGTCGCGGTATCCGCAAGGGTTTGTTGAAAATCCTTTCCAAGATGGGCATCTGTACCATGGCCAGTTACCGGGGCTCACAACTGTTCGAGGCCATTGGGATTTCGCGCGAAGTCATTGACCTTTGTTGCCCTAAAGTGCGTTCGAAAATCGGAGGTGCCGGCTTTGCTGAACTGGAAGCGGATGTGCACCGCATGCATGAGCTGGCCTGGAATGAGCATGCCAAGCCCACGCGTGACGGCATTTATCGTTACGTTCATGGTGGTGAACAGCACGGCTATAACCCCGGCGTTGTGATGCAGCTGCAAAAAGCCGTGGCCAGTGGCAGCTGGCAGGATTATCGCGCTTACGCGGACCTGGTAAACCAGCGTCCTGTACTGACCTTACGTGATCTGCTTAAGCTGCAGCCGGGTGCCAACCCCATACCACTGGACCAGGTTGAGTCGGAGGAGCAGCTATTTCCGCGTTTTGATTCGGCCGGCATGTCGATCGGGGCGTTGTCGCCGGAGGCGCATGAGTCATTGGCCGTGGCAATGAATCGGCTCGGCGGACGATCCAATTCGGGGGAAGGCGGAGAAGACCCGAAGCGCTTTGGTTCAGAGCGAAACTCGCGCATCAAGCAAGTGGCTTCCGGGCGGTTTGGCGTGAACGCGCATTACCTGGTGAATGCCGATGTGCTGCAAATCAAAATTGCGCAGGGCGCCAAGCCAGGCGAAGGCGGTCAACTGCCCGGTGATAAGGTCACCACGGAAATCGCAGCTCTGCGTTGTTCAACTCCCGGCGTCACGCTGATATCGCCACCGCCTCACCATGACATTTATTCCATCGAAGATTTGTCGCAACTGATTTTCGACCTGAAAATGGTCAACCCCAAAGCCCTGGTTTCGGTCAAGCTGGTAGCGGGCACCGGGGTAGGCACTATTGCTGTGGGCGTGGCCAAGGCTTATGCCGATCTCATCACCATTGCCGGATACGACGGCGGAACCGGAGCCAGCCCCGTGAGCTCGGTGAAATATGCCGGCATTCCCTGGGAACTCGGGCTGACTGAAACCCACCAGGCCCTGGTGGAAAACGGTTTGCGTCACAAGATTCGCCTCCAGGTAGATGGTGGCCTGAAGACGGGTCTCGATGTGATCAAGGGCGGCATTCTGGGGGCCGAGAGCTTTGGTTTTGGCACCGGACCCATGGTGGCCTTGGGCTGTAAGTATCTGCGTATCTGCCATCTGAACAATTGCGCCACCGGCATTGCCACGCAGGACAAGCGCCTGCGGGATGTGCATTTCCACGGCTTGCCGGAACGGGTGATGGCTTACTTCCGCTTTATCGCCAGAGACGTGAGGCAACTGCTGGCAGAGCTGGGCTTCAGCCAATTCACCGACATCATCGGGCGCAGTGACCTGCTGGAGCAGTTACCAGGGCTGTCCACAAAGCAGCAAGTGCTGGACCTCAGTCCCATATTGCGCTCTGCTGCTGTGCGACGCGATGCGCCAGTGTATTGCACCCAGAGCTCCAATCCCCCCTTCGACCCGGGCCTCAAGAATCGTGAAATCCTGCAAGCAGCGCAGGACGCGTTGAATAACGGTTTGTCCTGGCGTGGCGATTTCACCAGCATGAACTTTGATCGTTCGATCGGTGCAACATTGTCGGGGGCAGTGGCTTCGAAATACGGTCGCGAAGGGCTGCCCAGCGATACCCTGCAAATCAATCTGCGAGGTACGGCCGGACAAAGCCTGGGAGCCTGGAACGCACCGGGTGTCAGTATCCATCTGACCGGTGACTCCAATGACTACGTGGGCAAAGGTATGTCGGGTGGCCGTATCGTGGTCACTACCGCCGACACCGACCGGCAACGTGCACACCGCAACGTCATTCTCGGCAACGCCTGTCTGTATGGCGCTACCGGCGGTGAGCTGTTTGCGCATGGCCAGGCGGGTGAGCGGTTTGCGGTTCGTAATTCCGGTGCCCATGCAGTCATCGAGGGCGCAGGCCATCACGCCTGCGAATACATGACGGGCGGTACAGTGGTGATCCTCGGCCCGGTAGGGCCCAATTTGGCCGCAGGCATGACGGGCGGTGATCTGTTTGTTCTCGACCCTAATCAACTGGTGGCACGCTATCTGAATCCGGAGTTTGTTGAGGCCACTGCGCTGGAACAGCAGCGATTCGATGCCCCAAGACGCAAACTGCTGTCCTTGATCACGGCGCACGTGAATCACACGGGCAGCGCCTGGGGGCGCAAAGTGCTGGATGAGTTTGAATTGATGCTGCCGCACTGGGTTTACGTGCTGCCTAAAAACCTGAAAGCCAGTCAGGACATTTCACAGCAGGATGTACCTTTACGGCTGGTAAGAGCATGAGCTCCAAGCACGACCATTTCGCCTTTCTGCAACGGGAACGCAGCGATCCGGACGTATTTCCACTTGAAATCCGTCGCCAGGAATTCCGTGAAATCTACAAGCCGTTTGAAAAGCAGGAAGCGGCTGATCAGTCCGAACGTTGCCTGGACTGCGGCAATCCCTATTGCGAATGGAAGTGTCCGGTTCACAACTACATACCCAACTGGCTCAAGTTGGCCCAAGAAGGCCGGATTTTCGAAGCAGCTGAGCTCTGCCATGAAACCAATAGCCTGCCTGAAGTTTGTGGCCGCATTTGCCCACAGGATCGTTTATGCGAACAGGCCTGCACTCTGCAAACCGGTTTCGGCGCAGTGACAATCGGCGCCATCGAGCGCTACATCGTCGATGAAGCCTTCAAACAAGGATGGCGGCCAGATCTTTCCCACGTCCTACCCAAGCCCTGGAGCGTCGGCGTGGTCGGCGCCGGTCCGGCTGGCTTGGCTTGCGCAGATGTGCTGTCACGCAATGGCGTCAGCGTTACCGTGTATGACCGGCATCCGGAAATCGGCGGACTATTGAGCTTTGGTATACCCGATTTCAAGCTGGAGCTTCAGGTGATGCGCCTGCGGCGCCAGGTTTTCGAAGAATCCGGCATCAAGTTCCGCATGAACTGCGAAATTGGTCGAGACATCGAGGCCAGTGATCTGTTGAGAATGCATGATGCGCTGTTCTTTGGCACAGGCACCTATACCCCGGTTGAAGCGGAGTTGCCGGGTATGGATGCAGGCGGGATCGTTCCGGCCCTGCCGTATCTGATTGGTCAAACCGCGCACCTCTACGGCCTCAAAATGGCCGGATATCCGCATATCAATCTCAATGGAGAATCGGTGCTGGTACTGGGTGGTGGGGATACCGCTATGGATTGTGTGCGCACGGCTATCAGGCAGGGTGCGAAATCCGTCACCTGTGTGTACCGCCGCGACCGCGAAAACATGCCCGGATCGCAACGCGAAGTGGACCATGCGATGAAGGAAGGCGTGAAGTTTGAATTCAACACCCTTCCAGTTGCTCTACAGCACCAACAGGGTCGACTCAGCGGGCTGGAAATTGTAGGAACTGAACTGATTGCGGATAAAGACGGAGGTCGGGCACGTCCGCAGATCATCTCCGGTAGTGAAAGGGTTCTGCCTGCCAGTGCCGTGATTTTTGCTTTCGGTTATCGACCCAGCCCGCCGAATTGGCTTAACAATCTGAATGTTCGGACTCAAAGCAATGGGCGCGTGAGTATTTCCGGCTTACCAGGCCAAACCAGCAATCCGGCCATTTTTGCTGCGGGTGATATGGTGAGGGGCTCAGACCTGGTGGTCACTGCCATTGCCGATGCCCGCATCGCAGCCCAAAGTCTATTGCAGTTTCTCGAATTGCGGATTCCGCAGATTCGTCGTGCGATCGCCTAAGAGAATCCCATTCGCCTGACACAAACAATCCTGAACTTTACCAAACGGTAAGGGTCTACCAGCCGGCACCGGCCCATTCTTATCTTTATAGGTGCATTGCATGCGCTCTTCTGTTGCAGATAGGACATTTTGATCCATGTTGATCATTGGGCCAGGGCTTGAAATACCGGAGGAGGAGATCCATCTGGAAGCTATACGGGCGCAAGGAGCTGGCGGACAAAACGTAAATAAGGTTTCATCTGCGATTCATTTGCGCTTTGATATTGTCGCTTCTTCATTGCCCGAAGAATGCAAGGCCCGATTGTTGGCGATTTCGGACAGAAGGCTTAATTCCGATGGCGTAATCGTCATCAAGGCGCAACGACACAGAACACGAGATAAAAACGCGCGTGATGCAATGGAAAGACTGGCGGAACTGATCCGTAAGACAACCGCAAGGCAGCAAAAACGGATACCCACTCGTCCCAGTAAAGCATCGAAAGAAAGGCGACTCAGTACGAAGTCGCAACGAGCCCGCACCAAGCAGTTGCGGGGCAGGATCGAAGAGTAATTGGGGTTACTCACTTGAATTACGTTTTTGAAATACCTATAACTGTTCCGATCAGTAATTTTTCAGAGGTTTTAAGATCATGAGTCGTATCACTGTAAGCAATGCGTCCGAGCAGGACTTTATTCCCTTAATGAGCGAATTGGCTCGCGCCCACCAACTGTATTCTTTGTACGATGCCGAAATTCATCGCCTGTCAGGTTCAGACCTGACTGCACCTCAGGCCAAGGTAATTTTCTGCCTGGGCAACACCGATGGCATGACTTGCAGTGAAATCACCGACAAAACCTTGATCACCAAAGGGACCCTCACCGGCGTGATCGACAGACTGCAAGAGAAAGGCCTGGTGCAGCGCTGGGGCGACAGCGACGATGGCCGTCGCATCATTGTTGATCTGAGCAAAGAAGGCAAAGCCGTTTTCAGGCGCGAATACCCTCGCTATGTAGCTTTGCTGAAAGCACGTTTCGATGGGCTCAGCAAAAAAGACCGCGACCAGGCAACCGCTCTGCTGAGTAAGGTTGCTGCCTTATTCTGATCAATCCCCCACCCGTGGAGTTCGGATAAGGGATGGACTGGAGTGTACTGTGGTGGCTGCTGGCCTCCCTTCTGGTGCTGGCCGGGCTGGCGGGCACCATATTGCCGGCCTTGCCGGGAGTTCCACTGGTATTTGCCGGCCTGCTTTTAGGCGCATGGCTGACTGACTTTACAGCGATCGGCTGGACCACCATCGGGATATTTGCGGGCCTCGCGGTACTGGCGCAAATTGTGGATTTTCTTGCAGGAGCTTATGGCGCCCGCTATGCCGGTGCCGGCGTCAGAGCTTTTTGGGGCGCCACCATTGGCGCCATTGTCGGTATTTTCTTTGGCTTGGTCGGGATCATTCTAGGGCCGTTTCTGGGCGCTGTTATTGGCGAACTCAGTGGCGGAAATAGTTTGCGTGCTTCCGGCAAAGCTGGAGTTGGCGCATGGCTCGGACTTGTGTTCGCGATCGCCTTCAAACTTTCCATCAGTTTTCTGATGATCGG
>JBGTHE010000467.1:0-5228 GCA_041746335.1 Lysobacterales bacterium
GAAAGAGCGGATCTGGCCCAGGAAAAGCTCTCGTTGCAGGAAAATTTCGCATCGGAGCAAAAAGAATTGGCAAAAATTTACCAGCGCCGGGGTTTAGAACCGGAGCTGGCGCGAGAGGTTGCCCGGCAGTTGATGGAGCACGATGCCCTCGGTGCTCACGCGCGGGATGAAATTGGTATCACGGATACTGCCAGCGCCCGCCCGATACAGGCCGCGGTGTACTCTGCTGCGACTTTCGTCGTGGGCGCCGCGCTGCCCCTGGCAGTGGCCTGGTCCATGCCGGGACTCGGGCTGACCTGGAAAGTGGCCGTCGCCTCACTGGTTTCCCTGGCCTTGTTGGGCATGATTGCAGCGCGCGCTGGCGGAGCTTCCATGCTCAAAGGGGCGCTCAGGGTAACCTTCTGGGGTGCCGCAGCAATGCTACTCACTGCTGCAGTCGGGCGTCTATTTGGCGTTGTGGCCTGATGACCTAGGATTGACTACTCCGCTGCTGAGGTCTGCTGTGCCCGCAACACACTCTCGCGATAAGGGTTCAAAGCAAGATAGGCAAATACTGCACCCAGAGGCAGCACGATGGAAACCACGATGGCCATGGAATAACGCAGCATTGCAGGGTCTTCAAATACGTAGTCAGTGACCAGCGCGTACAGGGTAGGGCCGAAGCCATTGGCGATCAGGTTGCCCACCAGGAAATACAAGGCAGTGAGCTGCGCCCGCAATGCATTGGGCGTGATCACCTGCAATGCTGCAGCGGGTAGCCCCTGCGGCATCGCTAGAAAGAAGGCGGTGAAAGCCAGGCTGACCATGGCCAGCCCGGAGTTGGGCATCAGTGGCGTGGCAACCGCGAAAGGTATGATCAATAAACCACTGATGAAAGCAGCGCGCAGCATGCCATCGGAATGGCCGCGCTGTTGCAGCCAGTCGGCCAGGAATCCTCCGGCATAAACCCCGCTCGTACCGCCAACAAATAGCACGCTGCCGTAGAAGAATCCGATCTCGGAAGCCTGCCAGCCCCATGTGCGGATAAACAGGGTAGGTGTCCACACCAGGAATCCGGCGATGCCAATGCCGATGAACGAAAAAGCCAGGAAGTGAAAGGTAAGGGTGCGAAGATTGATTCGTACAAACTTTTTGAGCTCGGCGACCGAACTGGCATTAGCGCCGTCCCGGGTCAGGGCCGATCCACGGCGGACGGGTTCACGCACCGTCATCAGCAGCAGGATAATGGGCAGGCCCATCAAACCTACCACCATGAAAGTGATCTGCCAGGGATACACTTCACCGATTACGGGCAAAGTCACATTGCCGGCCTGCGAAACCATCTGCACCACAAACCCGCCAATGATCAGCGCCAGGCCTGCTCCGAAATACACACCCATGGAATACACGCTGATGGCACGCGCCAGCTTCGTTACCGGGAAGTAGTCCGAAATGATGGACATGGCGGCGGGCGACAAAGCGGCTTCGCCGAGGCCCACACCCATGCGTGCCAGGAATAACTGCCAGTACTGCTTGGCCAGGCCGCAAGTCGCCGTCATCACGCTCCAGAACGTGATGCCAATGATGATGATGGTGCGCCGATTCTTCTGGTCAGAGAACCGGGCTATCGGCACGCCCATCAGGGTGTAGAAAATAGTGAAAGCGATACCCGCCAGCAGGCTGATCTGCGTGTCGTTGATCTGCAGGTCGCGGCGTATGGGTTCGATCAGCAGGCTGAGAATTTGCCGGTCGATGAAAGAGTTGGTGTAGGCCAGCATCAGAACTCCGACGGTGTACCAGGCATAAAGCGGCTTGGGCCAGGGGTTTTCTGTTCCCAGTGTTGCAGCTGTCTGATGGGTTTTATTGAGTTCCACTGCGCCTCTGCCAGGAATACGGGGTGGTTAGGGCTCTGGTTAGGAATATGTCAATGACTAAAGATGCCTCTCTCAGACCAGTACGAATGAGCACAATAGCCGTGCGACGTCTTAATCAACAACCCGATCGGTGACTTGATTGGCCGGAGTTGCTGGCCTAGACTAGGTCCAAAAGTCTTGTTATGCAAGTGAAAAACCCCCGGGCGATGTAAACCGCTCGCACACTGGAGATCGATGTGAAAATCAAAAACTGTTCATGGTTGTTGGCCGCCCTTCTGAGCATCAGTTGCCTGCCAACATGGGCCGATACGGATGAAGAGAAACTCGCCACCGCACAAAAAATGGTCGATGCCTGGAATCGGCTCGACTGGGAAGCCGTTTATGCGCTGTTCTCCCCCGATGCCGTCATGCACAGCATGATGATGGAACCCGTGGTTGGGCGGGAAAACATTCGTGCCCGATTTGCACGTTTTACTCCGGGCACCGAACGCATCGAACTCCAGATATCGCATATGGGCATTGTCAATGATGTAGTGATGATGGAGCGAGTGGATGACTTTGTTTACAAGGGCAAACATTCGCGGGTACCGGTCGCTGGGGTGCTGGAGATCGACGACGGATTTGTTACCGAATGGCGCGAATACTACGATCACGCCATGCTGGCTGAGGCGCTGGCCACCGATGCTGCCCTGAAGGCGAAAGCCGCAGAAGTTGATCAGACCATTCGGGACCTGACCCTCAAGCTCGCCACCGACTGGAACAGCGGCGATATGGATAGCTATCTGGACGCCTACTGGAAGTCTCCGGAGATGTCCTTGATGTTTGCTGATCAGGCCGTACGCGGCTGGCAAGCGTTGGCTGATTTGTTCCGCAGCAACTGGGCCACCGAAGAAGCCATGGGTGATTTCTCATCAAGCGATGTGGTGGTGACCCAGATCAGCTCCGACACGGTGATCTCCAGCGGCGCATTCACGCATGTGTTCCCCGATGAAACCGTCGAGGGCAGCTTCACTCATGTGTGGAAGATTCAGGATGGGGAGTGGCGCATTGCGCAAGAACATACTTCGCGCAAGAACTGAGCAAGCGCCGGGTGCCCAGTAGTGTGCGGGCAGCGCTGAATCATCCCCATCTAAGGGAACTCTGATTTATTCAGACTTTTGTTTTGCGTGCTCTGATAATTCAGGGATGAATTAATCAGAGCTTCCCTAATTAGATTAATACACAAGTAAGAGAACGCAACCATGAAAAGCCGCGACCTGGCCAAGATCATTAATTTTTATGCCCGCTTCACACCCACTTACACCAAAACCGGTTATTACGCTCGTCGCCTGACCTGGGGCAGCGGACCAACGCTGGATTTCAGCGGCCAGATCTGGCTGGTGACGGGGGCTTCCGCGGGTATCGGCCAAGCCATTGCGAAGGCAGCGGCCGAGGCGGGCGCGCAGGTGATTGCCGTAGCGCGCAGCATGCCGCGGCTGGAGGTCTCCGTGAAAAACCTCAAGCCCGAAGTGCGCCAGCGGATGCGCCTGATCGCGCACGATCTCTCATTGAAAAGCGGCAACCAGGCACTGGTGGATCATCTGGCAACAGAGGGCGTGAAGATCAATGTACTGCAGAACAATGTAGGCCTCTTACTGAACAAGCTGGAAGTTACTCCGGAAGGCAAGGAAGCCTCATTTGCCACCAATGTGCTGATGCACTATTTGCTCACCGAAAGATTGATCAGTAAAGGTGTGCTGAAAAACAACGCCATCATCGTCAACATGACTTCAGGTGGTATGTACAACGCCCCCCTGGGTTATCGCAGCCTGAACGTTACCGATGCCAAAAAATACAGCGGCAAGGTGGCTTATGCCTACGCCAAGCGGGCTCAGGTGGCGCTCACGGATTACTGGAACAAAAAATACGGCGATCGCGGCATTCGCTGCTATGTCACCCATCCGGGCTGGACCAAAACACCGGGCGTGAAAACCGCGCTACCCGTGTTCTGGAAAATCCAGAACGTGCTGTTGCGCACGCCCCGGCAGGGCGCAGATACGGCGCTCTGGTTATGTGCCACGAAACCCGAAATCACCACCGAAGAAGTGATCTGGTTTGACCGGGCGCCGCGTGAAACGCACATGTACGATTTCACCCGAAAAGCGCAGTGCACCGTTGACGAACTGGTGGCCTATCTTGAGCAGGAGTTGGCGTCGATCGGATAGAGCGGTCGACGGCGGCCGAAGGCGAGCAAACAGGCCCTAGTCGGCCGCAGAAAAGTCGGGGTCGAAGTTCACATTGTGGATGTCCAGCCCCTGTTCACAGGAGTTGCAGACCACTTCGGTCTCGAGCACTTTGCCGCACGGCAGGTGCTCTAGTGCAATCACGGGCCGCTCGCCCTCGTATAACCAGCGCAGCGCCCATTCATGCATTTGCAGCGCCACCCCGTAGAGCGCCGCCCCTTTTTCGGTCAGCACGTATTTATGGCGCGCGGGTTTTTCCTGATAGGGCACTTGCTGCAGTATCTCGGCGTTCACCAGCACCTTGAGCCGATCCGCCAGGATATTGGTCGCGATGCCCAGAGCATTGGCGATCTCATCGTAACGATTCAGCCCGAAGAACATGGCGGCGATGACCAGTCCGGTCCAGCGATCACCGATCACATCCAGCACGTGAAAAAAGCGCCGGTCCACGCCCTCCTCTGAATACAGACTGCTGCTGGTGCGTCGCTGGAAGCGGGCCGGAACCGTTTCCCTCGGCCCGGGCTTGGTTAGCTGGCGGACGGTCACCTCGCGCATCTTAACTTCGCCCTTGCAATGCCGGCAGCGAAAAACGGGCCGCGTTTTATGGCCGCAGGTACCGTGGTGCAAATCGGGCGGGATATGGGTTTCCACACTCCAGCGGGTTTCCCAATCCCAGACGGACAGGATGTAGGGATACAACTCCAAGCCTTTTTTTGTAAGGCGATACTCGTAACGCGCCGGAGTTTCCTGGTACTTGCGGCGTTTCAGGATGCCATGCTCCAGCAACGATTTGAGACGCGAGCTGAGGGTGCCACGGGCTGCGCCACTGCGTCTGCGGAAAGCTTCGAATTGCCGCACACCGAGAAAGGCATCCCGCAGAATCAAACCGGCCCAACGATCACCGACCACGGCGAAAGCGCGGGCCACCGGGCTATTGAGAATCAGTGCCGAGCCGGAAAGCTGGCTGGATGATTGGCTGTCGTTATTTTTTTTCAACTGCTTTTGTTCCTGGACGGCAGCGCCTCAAAACAGAGTAACACCGAACCTGTGGTTGCGCGGTGGATGTTTTGATAGTCTAATAATGAAAGTTACTACGTGCAAATAAGGATTATTCATTATGGTTAGAACGGAAGCGCGTAATCGCTTCGCACAA
>JBGTHE010000468.1:0-2526 GCA_041746335.1 Lysobacterales bacterium
GTCCCCCCGGTACGCCGATTGGACGAGGGCGAGCACGTCTTCGAGATCGCCAGGCTCGGCGGTCCGTATCTCAGGGGACATGGCCCGCGGTCGCTCCGCCAGGTCGCTGAAAGGAATGGTGCCGCCTAGGTGACTCGAACACCTGACCTACGCATTACGAATGCGCCGCTCTACCACCTGAGCTAATCCGGCAATCAGAAGGGGCGCAAGTATATGCAAAAGCGCTTTTTGGCACAACACAACTAAAGCTTGAAACGGCTGGTTTTTCTTACAAGAACACAAGCATTTTTTCCATTATCCGGGCGAGCTTTTGTGCACACACTGAGTTCACCTCAATCGGCCCTAGCGGCCGCAACACATGGACTGAAAATGCAATATTACTCGATGCCAGACCGAAACCAGAGTGGCTTTTCCCTGATTGAAGTGATGATTGCCATGGTGATTCTGGCGATGGGCGCGTGCGGCTTGGCGATGCTGCTCTTGACATCGGTGCAAGGCACAGTGCAGGCCCAGGAGAGGAGCACGGCCACTTCTCAGGCTTCGGAACTGGCACAATTGATTCATGCCAATCCTGCGGCTCTGGGTCACTTCGCTTTGCCCGTTGAAGATGCTCAAAACTGCCAACAAGGAATGACCTGTGCCAGTGACGAATGGGCAGCAAGTCATTTGCAGCAGTGGCAACGTAACCTGGAACAAGCTATGGCCCAAGCCCATGGTGCGGTTTGCCTGGATTCATCACCTCTTGATGGCGACGCTGCTGACCTGTCCTGTGATGGCAGCGGCGCAGCGGTGGTTAAAATCGTCTGGCAGGAACAGTCGCGGAACCATCAGGCCCAGCAGACCCAAAGGCTGGTTCTTCCACTGCCCCAGCCATAAGTGCCATGAAACTTCATAAACACGCAATTTTTGGCCGGGGCATGAGCTTGATGGAGCTGCTGATCGCCATGGCGCTCAGCTCCTTTCTGACTTTGATGTTGGTACAGATGGCCATGGCCGCCCGCGGCAGCTTCAAGTTGCAAGAAAGTCTGGCAGAGTTGCAGGAAAACGGACGCTTTTTTGCTGACCTTGTGTCCGGCGAAATTGGAGCCAGCGCCTACCATCCCAAACCCTGGCTGCATGAATCGACACCCATCGGCTTGATGATCGACTCAGTGGATAGCAGCGGACGCAACAGCGACAGGCTGGTGTCACGCAACTGGTCCGAGCGTAACTGTTTTGGTGCTCTGAATTCAGACAGGGACAGCACAGGCCAGCCGCATTTCTACCTTAAGGAGTCCACCCTTGAGATGAATAATGGCAACCTGGCGATCAGCTGCCGCTATGGCCCCAACGCCGCAGAGATGACAGCACAAATCAATCGCCAGGGCGCGATTCCGCAGGTGGAAGTGTTCCAGGCTCTGTATGCCACAGATTCCGATGAGGATGGAGAGATTGATTCGTGGCTGCGTGCAGGGGATTGGACCAGCCCTGAGCAGGTGCGCGCCGTCCGATTGGGGATACTCAATAGCAGCCGGGAAAGCATCGGTGTGCAGGAGGCGCAAGTGTTTCAGGTTCTGGATTTCAGCTACACGGCTCCAGCGGATGGACGCCTGCGCCGGGTCTACAGTTTTACAGTCCCGATAAATCGTATGTGGCCATGATTGCGCGAGAACGAATTTTTGCGGCTGAGTCACAATCGGGCGAATGGGTCACGAAGCGTGAAGCGCAGGGCATGATACTTCTACTTAGCCTGGCCATGCTGGCGGGCTTAAGCCTGCTGGCCGTATTGGCAGCCAGCAGTATGCTGCAACAAAGAATGATGGCAGCCAATCATTCAGATGGTGAACTGGCCCGCATGGCTGCACTGACCGCAGTTGCTGAGGGCGAGAAGTTTCTGTTTGGCCTGCCCAAGGAATCCCGTGCAGAAAATTGCGCGTCAAATTGCTTTACAGCTTTTATGCCCGAGGTTATTCACTACCCTGGAACGTTATCAGAATTCCCGGAATTCCTGCCCGATGACTGGTGGCGTCAATGGGGCCTGGATTCAGCTTCTTTAACGGATACAGAAAGCGACCAGGGCCTGAGTGAAACCGGCTGGACTTTGCCAGGGCGTCAGCCCCCGCTATTCGTTGTTGAAGAAGTTGAGTATCAGGCGGCCGCCTACACAAGCCCTTCACCTGAAGCGCCATCCATCGGTGGCGTGGCTTACTACCGGATCCTTGGCAGGGGCACAGGACTCTCAGAGCACAGCACGCATGTGATGGAGTCCATCCTGGCCAGGCCTTGGCTGAATCACTCAGCAGAGGATGCCGGGGCTGGAATCAATTGCGACACTTTCAGGCCGTGGTATGACTGTGGACGTATGGCTTTCAGGAAAAGACGTTGAGCTTTTCATTGCTACCATCAGGCCGCTTCGGCACCAACCATCGGCAAGCTTGCCGATTCCAGGGCTTTACCTTGCTCGAGCTGATGCTGGTCTTGCTGCTAATAACGACCTTGGTAGCCATGGCGGTACACAGCTATCAACAATACCTTTTGAGGAGCCAC
>JBGTHE010000469.1:0-9801 GCA_041746335.1 Lysobacterales bacterium
ACTCTGATGACAAAGCGACATTGAGCCTCGTATCTGGCGGCCTGCGGGTCATCACCGGAGCGATGGCCAAAAGCAATCCGGAAAACTACAAGCTGAAAACACCGGTCGCCCTGATGGGTGTGCGCGGAACAGAATTCTCCGTGCAGCTTTGTGGTGATGAGATTTGCGAACAAAGCATTATTGAATAATCGCTTTCGCCCGCTGGTTTGGTGAGCACCACCGCGAGTCGCCGTGAGTGTTGAAAGATATTTGATTTAATCGGTTTTTAGTTAAATTGCAGGTTTGCTGCCAAAGAAAAGACCGGCCCTGGGCCGGTCTTTTTTTTGAGCGTTAGGAGCGGGCCACCAATGGTCGAATCGCCACCATTAGCCGCGCCGGAATAGGCGCCGGCTCAACCAGAATCGCCGCCTGCTGGGCTGATGGGTTCTTCAGGAGATGAAGGAGGAGGACTGGAGCTACCAGGTGGGATTGTTGCACCACCGGGAGGTGTCGACTCCCCGGAAATGACCCCATTTGTTCCCGACCCAACCGGTGTTCCTGGTCCGCATCGGGTCAAGTGCACATCTGGCTCAACAAATGTCAGAGCCGTGGGAATACGATCGATGCCCAAAGACATAGCAATCCGTATTAATGCCGGATCATCAACGTACAGTTTGCCATTGCCCGAAATCATGGTTACGAATGCCGGTTTTTTGGTGAAACCGAAGGTTTCCAATTGTGCAGTCAATGCCTCACGCCGGATCGGATCAATGTCGGTCAGTTCCGGCAAGTCAAAAAACTTTTCAAACTCGTCGGCGGTTGAGGCCAGGGTATAGTCGCCCAGGGGCCACATGGGGACATCAGCAATTTTTATGTTGCGCTCATTAAAAGCTTTATGAATTTCTTCCAAAGACACATTGGGCCCGAAATAACTGATAGGCACTGTATTGGAGTCGTTGAATACAAACATCACAGGAATTTCTTCATCGCCGTAATGTTTGCGCAGAAATTCCACCCGTTGCCTGTCCACCACAACCGTATTGGTACCTACGTACAGAGAAACCTGTAGTACCTTGGGGCGTCTTTCGTCTGTCAATGCAGGAGTACCGGCTGCGTGATACCAGTATTCTGAGGAAGCGAACTGAATGATGTCGGAGTAGGCCAGTTTGGTATGGTATTCGCCTTCCAGCCAATCGGGCACCGGTTCGATAACTTCAGGAATCTCAAAATAGCGACGAACGACTTCTGAGGCCAGTTTGGGGCCCTCAAGGCCCTGGTTGGTCAGATCTGAAATTGCAAAAGTCGAAAATTTGCGACTAGCGGCGGCATCAGTGGCACAGGGCCAGTCGAGAAATTGGGGTACTTCCTTGACACAAGCCAGTTTGGATTCATCAGCAAATGCTGATTCTCCCGGAGCTACTTCAAGTACGTCGTTCCCTTTCATCAGGAAGGTGAGGCCTTCATCTGTGGTGACATACAAGCCGGGAGGGGTGCCTTCCAACTCTTCACAGCTATCTTCTTCCTGGCCGTATGCTTGCGTGGATGTCAGCGCTAAAGCGATCAAAGCGGGTAACAATGACCGCCTGAACCTATGCTTTGTTGGGCTTTCAGCCCGGATGTTACATTTTTTCACTTTTCTCCGCCCCTTAACTCAAAGTCTTACGTCACCATCATAAACTATCATAGCCGCTGTTGGTACATGGATTAGACTCCCAGGTAAAATTGCACATAGATCCCAGGTAAAATTGCACATAGAAATGCACAGCTATGAACTTTCTGAGCAAAGCTGATCTTATGTATAATCCGATCGTCAAACGATAAAAGTCAGGGGAGTTGGTTTGTGAATTTTAGCTTTTGGACGATCAAGAATCGCGGCCTGCTGTTATTCAGTTTATTTTTGGGGTTAAACGCGAGCCATGTGTTTTCGCAGGATTATGACGATCCTGCGCTGGGGCAGCAGCCAGTCGTTTCACAACCGCAGGATTATAAGCCGCTGGGGTTTCGAGCCGGCAGCTTCATGCTGCATCCTGGCGTAGAACTGGCAGCCGAATATAACGACAATGTTTTGTACAGCTTTCAGGACGAGCAAAGCGACACTATCTTTCACGTGCGCCCCTACGTTACTGCACAGAGCAACTGGAGCCGACATTCCTTCAGCGTCCGCCTCGCAGCAGACATTGGTCGATACGCAGATTTCGATGTGCGCGATTATGAGGATTTGTTTTTTACTGTCGAAGGACGTTTCGATGTCAAGGGGCGAAACGCCGTCGGCTATCGTTTTGATATTCTCCAACTGCATGAAGACCTAAATTCCCGCGATTCCGAGCAGGGTATCGAACCCACCGTTTATCAACTTTTGGGTGGCGGATTGAATTACGACCACTACTTCAACCGTTTGTCTTTGGGCCTCGCAACTGAATGGCGTCAACTCAGCTACGACGATGTTCTTAGCGAAGACGGCAGTATCATCAATAACGAAGACCGGGATCGTGATCAGTTCGTTATGTCACTGACTGCGGGATATCAGTTCAAAACTGACAAGCGAGCATTTCTGACTGTGGGCTTCGATGAGACTGAGTACGATCAGCTCATCGATCGCAACGGTTTCCACCGAGACTCCAGTGGTTATTTCATCCGTAGCGGTCTTGATTTCAGTATCACTTCGGTGTTGACCGGCGATCTTTCGGTGGGATATCACGAGCGTGAGTACGATGACCCGCAATTGCAGGATGTGGACGGGGTAGGCCTTGGGGCCGGGTTAACGTGGTTTCCCACTCAATTGACTACGGTGCGCGCTAATGTCAGCTCATCTATTGAAGACACCACCAATTCGACCGCCTCAGGTTACTTCCGGACTCTGTATTCGTTGCGAGTTGATCATGAGTTGTTGAGAAACCTGCAGCTCAATGGTCGCTTGTCGTACGCTGACAGCGATTATGAACCCATTCTCGGTGCACCGGCCGGATCTCGTACTCAGGATAAGGTGTGGCGTGCCGGAATAGGTTTGAACTACTTTATCAACCGCTGGATGTTCCTGGGTGCCTCGTATGACTTCCAGGAACTTTCGACCAACGTCGCGAATGATGGTTATAAGGTGAACCGTGCCTGGCTTATCCTCGGCTTTGAGAAGTAGCCTTTTCCGCTTTTGCCGTTCGTGTGGAAACAGGTTTGTTTTTCTGGCTCTGGTGCCTTTTATGTTGACTCTTTCCAGTCAAATAGTGGCGCAGGAGACTGACCAGGCCGTCGCGCAGGAGAGCTCCAATTCTGCGGGCTACACGCTCGGTGCCCGGGACCAGATTCGGGTTTCAGTGTTCAATCAGGCAGATTTGACCGGCGACTACGTTTTGGATGGAGACGGTCGGTTCTCTATGGCCCTGATTGGCAACATCAACGCAAATGGTCTAACACCTGCCGAATTAGCCACGGTAATCACCGACCTTTTGCGGCCCGACTATCTGGTTAATCCCCGGGTTTCCGTGGAAATCAGCAATTACCGTCCTTATTTCCTGGTAGGTGAAGTGAAGACAACCGGTTCTTTCAGTTACGTCGAGGGCATTTCGTACCTGACGGCCATTGCGATGGCGGGTGGCTATTCCTATCGTGCCAAGAAAGACGTGGTGTACGTGACCAGAGCAGGCGTAGACGGGACAGAAGAATTAAAATTGGATGTCAACGACAAAGTCCAGCCTGGCGATATTATCCGTATTGCAGAAAGATTCTTCTGATCGTAGTTTTGAGTTCCCTTGAACAGCAATTATCCAATATTTGATCCTTTGCGACAGGACCCCCGGCTGGGCGCTAATCAGGAAGAGGCCTTGCCGGTGCTGGAGTATCTGCAGCTGCTGTGGTTCCGTCGCTGGATCATCGTTGCATTCACCGTTATGTCCGGCACCCTGGGTTGGTTGTGGGTCAACCAGCAAACCCCCTTGTACATGGCCAACTCGACCATGTTGATCGGCAGTCCGATACAGGGCGCTAACACCCCAGAAATGATGATGATGGCCTATTACAGCCAGACTCGGGTGGCAGACGAGTTGGAAGTGCTCCGCTCCCGCAGTCTTGTAAGAGAAGTGGTAAAAAATTATGAATTATTGACCTATCCGGAATTCAACCCTTCATTGCAGGCTCTGACAGAACCCGGGCTGCTGGAGAATATAAATCCAAAAAGCTGGATTCCTGATGAATGGAAAGACAGCGTCAAAAGCGCCTTCGATAGACAACATTCGGGGATGCCTTCGGAGACGTCGATAGAGCAGGACAAGACTGAACGGCAAATCGTCACCGCCATCGATATCGTGCTCGATGGATTGACGCTCGAAAATGAAGACTATTCAAACGTTATTTCTGTGGGATACCAATCGGCGGACCCAGAAATTGCAGCAATGATTGCGAACGAGCTTCCCGAAGCCTACATTCTGTCGACTTTACAGGCCAAGTATGACTCAACAGAAAAGGCCACCAAGTGGTTGAGTCAACAGTTGAACGCACTGCGCCAGGAAGTGGAGGATGCAGAACGAGCAGTGGAAATGTACCGGGCCGAGTATGGGCTGACCGATGTCGGTGGCACCGGGCTGGTGACGGAGCAATTGTCGGTGCTCAACAGCCAGCTGATTATTGCGCGGGCGGAGCGGGCCGAAGCCGAAACTCGCTTGCGACAGGTGCAGTTGCTTTTACAACAGGATGATGGTGGTGCAGAAGCGGCAACGCGGCTGTCTGGCGCCACCCTTATTCAGCAGTTGCGTGGCCAGGAACTGGAAGCGCAACAACGGATTTCTGAACAGGCGGTTGAATACGGTCCAAAACACCCACGCATGATTCAAGCCAATGCAGAACTCGATCAGATCCAGCAACGTATTGCACTGGAAGTGGAGAAAATCGAGTCCCAGCTGCGCAGCGAGGTGCAATTTGCCCGCGCCAGGGAGCAAGGTCTACAGGCCAGCCTGAGTGAAGCAGAAATGGCCACTGGCGAGCAAAACCGCGAGTCCATTCAGTTACGGGCTCTGGAACGGGAAGCTGCTGCCAGCCGGGCTCTGTTTGAGACGTTTCTTGAACAATTCAAAACTGCCAGTTCGACAGAAGGATTGAATGAGCCTGGAGCACGGATTATTTCCAAAGCGGAAATTCCGGGTAGTCCTTATTACCCCAACGTCCAACGGCAAACGCAGACGTTTCTTCTTGGTGGTTTGATTTTGGGCATCGTTTTTGTTTTAGCTCTTGAGGCGTTAACTCCAGGTCTCACCAATCCCGAACAAGTTGAAAAGGAATTGCACCGTCATACCTTGGGAGTCCTGCCATTGATAGCCAAAGGTGCGGCTGAAGACCAGCCTCTGGACAAGCCTCAATCGGTATACGTGGAGTCTTTGAATTCGTTGCTTGTATCGCTGGCGCTCAGTAATCCGGATCATGATCCGAAAGTGTTCCAGGTCACCTCGTCCATCCCGGAAGAAGGCAAAACCACACTGGCCATTTCCCTGGCCAGACAACTTTCCGTCAGCGGAAAATCTGTAATATTGATTGACGGTGACTTGCGCCGGGCAGCTGTAGAAAAGCGACTGGGCTTGAGCCGAAATGAAAAAGGTTTGACCGACCTGGTTCTCGCCCCGGATGACCACGTAGATGGTTATCTCGTCAAAGATCCAAAAAGCGATGTGTTGGTTCTGGCACCCGGCAAGGCCGCCTACGTCAATGCTTCCGATGTACTGTCATCGCAGAGAATGAAGAATATTGTCAGTGCTCTGCGTGAACGTTTCGATTATGTCATCGTCGATGCGCCACCCGTGATGGCAGTTGCGGATGCACGCCAGATCAGCCAGTTTGTCGAAACCACTTTGTTTGTTGTGCGCTGGAATAAAACCCCAGTGAAAGTGGTCAAGGCTGCGTTGAAACTGCTGGATGCAGTTCAGGCAGAGATAGCCGGAGTCGTCATGCAAGGTGTCGACCTTAAACGCTACAGCCGGGTAGGTTATGGTGATTCAGGCTACTATTACCACTACAGTAAATACGGCAGCTACTACAACAAGTCTTAGTCTTGTTTCGTTTATACAATGGCGAGTCTTATTCGTGAAAATATCGTCCACCATGGGGCAGGTTTTTGCTTTTCTGGCATTGGCAATGCTGGTCGCGGTCATGCTTGTGATGGCCTGGCCCAGATTGCTTTCCAGCCTGCAGTTTTTGCCCGTGCAGCAGGTTCATTCGCAGCTTTATAAAGCCGACGCAGCACAAAATGTTGATCTGCCTTCACTTCAAGCCCGAACCCAACGCGCTCTTAACTATTACGACGCGTACTCCTACCACTCTGTTGGTAGTCTGTTAGCGTACGTAAGGGCTTCAGACAGTAATGTCAGCCTTTATTCAAAACAGCAATTACTCAATGATTCCATGGTTGAGGCAAAAATTGCGCTGGCTGGTGCACCATTGCAGCCCGATCTTTGGTTGCGCCTCGCCCAGGCAGGGGTGCAGAACTTCTTGCCTGCCACACAACTGCTAAATTTTTTCCGGATGGCAATCTGGTCCGGACGCGTTGAACCCACCCATCTGATTGGTCGATTACACATAGGTTTTGCACTCCAGAATCAATTGGATGCCGATGGATTGAACCTGTTACGGGATCAGGTATTGCTGGCCTGGAATCTGAAACGAGCAGACTTTCAAAGAGCGCTTCGCATGGGCCAGTTGAACTACAGTCGAGTCGTCGCATTGATGTCGTCGACACATCCGGACGTAGTGCGTGAAATGGAAGAAGTTCTTGGTCCAGTCACTCTTTAACTGGCGTCGCGAACCGCAACGCATTGCGCCGCCGCAGGTGCCTCCCGGGCAGCGGTTGTACTGTGTTGGCGATATTCATGGTCGGGATGATCTGCTAGAGCAGCTGCATGAACAGATAGAAACGGATTCTGCGAATCACCATGGTCCGAAACAGATTATTTATCTGGGTGACTACATCGATCGAGGGCCAGCATCCCGGCAGGTGGTAGATCGTTTGATCAGCAATACACCGAGGAGTTTTGAGCCGATTTTTCTACGGGGTAATCACGAACAGGCTTTGCTGGACTTCCTGCAGGATGCCATGCGGATGGGGGCATGGTTGAATTGGGGCGGCCGAGAAACCCTGAACAGCTACGGCATCCCTTTACCTGCAAACCTGGGCCCGGAGCACATGGAATTGTTGAGCCGGCAGCTTGCGGAACGTCTACCAGCAAAGCACCTGCAGTTCTATGATGCCCTGCGTCCTGATCATACCTGCGGTGATTATTTTTTTGTTCATGCTGGTATACGCCCGGGTGTCGCCCTGCACAAGCAGGAACTGGGAGACAAGCTGTGGATTCGCGAAGATTTTACCCGCAGTCAGGAGCAACACCCGGCAGTTGTGGTGCACGGTCACAGTATTACTTCAGTTGCTGAATTGTTACCCAATCGGATAGGCATTGATACGGGTGCGTTTTATACAGGGGTGCTGACCGCTCTGGTGCTTGAAGAGAAATCACAGCGGCTGCTGCAAACGTCACAGAGTGGTGCATCTTGACGACAGTTGTAAAAACTCTGGTCTCGCTAATGGCTGCCTGTCTGCTGGCAGCAAATGCCACGGCCGATTACCAAAGCGGTGTTGCTGCATACACCCGTGGAGAATTCGAACAGGCATTGCGGGAGTGGCAGCAGGTGATCGAAAGCCCGGCCACGGACGTGAATCCTTTTGAAAGAGCAGAAACCTTTTATGCCGTGGCTATGCTGTTCTGGATAGGGCAAGGGGTTATTCAGGATACATCAACTTCGGCCGGGTTCCTTCGTCAGGCTGCTGAGCTTAATCATTCGGGGGCTCAATCCAAGCTCGGATATCTTTTCCTCATGGGGCAAGGCGTACCTGCCAACACCTTTGAAGCCATGAAGTGGTTGCAGATGGCTGCCCGACAGGGTGATACCGACGCGCAATATAATTTGGCAGTAATGTATCGCGATGGCATTGGAGTGGATGCCAATTCTGAGCTTGCCCTGCAATGGTTCCGGGAAGCTGCAGCCAATGGCGATCCAGTTTCGGCCGAAGTGCTTACTGGGTACCAAAGGCAAGGTTCCCCACAGGCCCCGGTGGAACCGAACCCCATCATGTCGGCCAACGAAGTCATCGATGAGCGACAGCTGAGCGTCGGAGCAGGCGAGACAAGGCCTGCTGAACCTGCGCCAGAGCCGAAAGCTGAACTGGCGGTCGCGAAAAAACCAGAGGGGCAGGGTACTGCCAATCCTGGAATGAGTGAGCCCTCCACACACCAGGTTTACGATGAGCAATGGATTCTTTCACGCGATCCCGCTCATTACACGATCCAGGTAATAGCACTGAAAAACCTGCAGAGCATGAACAAGTTGATCGATCAGCATCCAGAACTTAAACCCTTCGCTGTCTATATCCAGGGTGAGCCGCACTCGCCGTTGTATGTTTTGGTGCAGGGAGATTATTCAGATATTGACGAAGTACGTGTGGGCCAGAAGAATTTTCCAGAAAGCCTTTCAATGCCAGATCAACTGTGGGTCCGCCGGTTCAGCGGGGTGCAGAAATTAATAAAGGGCCAAAAACAGGGCAATGGTGAGATCGCAGAGACAAGTCGTGCCAAGGATTGAGTCGCTGCTGTTCAATTTGTTGCTTATTTTGTGCGTATTTGCTGCAATCCCTTTGGGTAGTAACCAGCCTTGGTCCTGGACGTTTGTCAGCCTGTCCGCAGCAACATTGTTAGGGCTATTCCTGCTGACCCGTCTGATTTCCCGAAAAGTTTTGTTCGTTGGTCTCAATCCGCTAATCCCGGTACTCTTCATGCTTTCCATGGCCTGGGCCTGGCTGCAGACAGTGAGCTGGATGCCACCCGCATGGCACCATCCAGCGTGGCTACTGGCCAGTGAAACTTTGAGTGAGAATCTGCCGGGATCCATAGCGATTGCTCCTGAAGATACCCGTGTCGCCATCATGCGAACACTGGCTTATGGAGTAGTTTTTGTGTTGGCTTTCCAACTGGGGCGTGACCGGAATCTGGCCAGCCGTGGCCTGCTCTGGCTGTTTATCGCGGGTGTTGTGTTTTCCACTTACGGACTGCTTTCTTACTTTGGAATATTGCGGGAACTCCTATGGTATGCCGACGACTCATACGGGCGCGATGTCAGGGCGACGTTTGTCAATCGGAATCACTTCGCCACCTGGGTCGGTTTGACCCTGATTTGTGGACTGGGCGTGTTTTTTGACCGTATGTTCCAATCCCCTAACTATCCCATGCTGGCTATGCAACGCAGGCAGGAACAAATTAACCGATTTCTGGCACGGGCTTGGTTGCCCCTGACTGGATTGATCCTGATTGTCTCTGCGTTGGTCTCAAGCCATTCACGCGGTGGCTTTGCGGCCAGTCTGGTGGCTTGTGTGGTATTGCTGGTGCTGATCGACCGGAAACGCCAGCAGGTGAGTAACCGGGTCAGGGCGATCATTGCCACCGTTCTGCTGGTTTCCACCCTGGCATTCTGGATCAATAGTGACATTCTGATGCAACGTTATGGCGTTAGCGGCATGGATGCGCCCGGACGAACACTGGTCTACAGCAGAGTCTTACAGGCCATAGGGGACAATCCCTGGCTGGGCTATGGTCATGGCAACTTTGAGGATGCGTTCCGGCTTTACCGGACCGAAGACATCTCCAAGTTGGTGAATTACGCCCACAACAGTTATCTGGAAAGCTTCTTTGACCTGGGCATTCCCGCGGCATTATGTCTGGTGCTTTCCATACTGGGCCTCGCCCTCACCAGTCTCAGAGGTGTTTCAATGCGTCATCGCGACTGGATCATTCCGGCCGGTGG
>JBGTHE010000470.1:0-10076 GCA_041746335.1 Lysobacterales bacterium
AGGCGTGCGGGTTTTAACTCAAACTGGTAGTTCAAACCAAATGATCCGGCTACCCAGAAAACACCAGCACAGGCTCCGGCCCCAACACCGAAGGCAACGGAAGGATCAGGGCCAAGAAACATGGAAAAAGTGATGGCGGCGAGGAGGCAATAAATAAACGAGATACCGAATATTTTGCCTTTGTTGGCGGCGTTCAATTGTTCATCCGAAAGGCCGGTGTCAGTTTGCCAAGGCTTGGCGAAAAGTACGGGTGAGTACCAGATGCCTCCGAGTATGAATGCGGATACGGCGGCTACGATAGAGGCAATCCAGTCGATTGGGGGCATATGTCTCTCCTTGGATGATGAGCGGGAAGGAGATTAGCTTAAGGATTCCATGCCGTAATGTAAAAAATGTTTCAAAGGCGGAATTGAATCTGCTCGGGCAAAATGGTTTGCTCAGGGCTAGAATGACGATTCAATGGCTGAACGAACTTGTTGACATCCGGTAAGCGTGCCTATGACGCTGTAGGCACGCGCTTAGCGCAGTTCGGGAGGACGGGTGGCATTGAGGATGACGGGAGGGGAAAGAGTCGTCATTTTTCGGGAGCCACATACCCCTCTGGTTTTTGCGAGCCGCCACCGAAGAAAAACTTTTCCATCTCACCCTCAAGAAACGCCCGGTGATCAGGATTGAGCGGTGACAGCCTGTTTTCATTGATCAGCATGGTTTGATGGCTCAGCCAGTTCTGCCACGCCTTTTGAGAAATATTGTCATAAATCCGTTTGCCCAACTCTCCGGGCCACGGCTGAAAGGCCAGCCCCTCCAGTTCCTGGTTCAACATTCGGCATTGTACGGTGCGGCTCACGGACTACCTCCAATTTCTGATTCTGGCTTACCTGGTATTCAGATCATCTACAGCAAAGATGGTGCGCCTCTTCGGAATTGCGAACTATTGCAAGCACAGTTTGACGAAATGCATCATACCCGGCCACCAGTCTGTCAGGTGCAGGATTTAGCGCTCGAATATTGCTGGCGCAACTCCGCCAGTAAAGTCACCAGCGGACGTGGTATACCCGGTAACTGGGTTGGTTCCAGTCCAAACCATCGTTGCTCGGTTGCTTCCCGGACTTGCAATTCTGGATTGGGTTTCACCTGCTTGCCCGACTTGGCATCGAGTAAAAGGGGATGAATAGACATAGCGATATGGGTGAGACGATGTGCACGCTTGTCCAGACTTTGTGCCGTGGAGAGATCAAGGCCGCAATCCAGCTCCAGTTGCTGCAATGAGTCGGCCTCAGGCAAACACCATAAACCGCCCCAGATTCCGGTCGGAGGCCGTTTTTGCAGCAGGATACGTTGCTGCTCATCCAACAGAGCCAGCCAGTAAACCCCTCGCTGGCTGACTTTGGTGGGAGTTTTAGCTACGGGCAGCCGATTTACTGCACCCTCAAGCAGCGCGCGGCAATCTTCACTCACCGGACATTCAGTGCAACGCGGCTTGCTGCGCAGGCAGACCAACGCCCCCAAATCCATGATGGCCTGGGTGTAGTCATCGCCTCGCGACTTCGGCAAGCGCTGTTCCGCCTTCGCCCAGAGAATTTTCTGCCCGGCGGGCGAACCTGGCCAGATTTCCAGTGATATATGCCGCGCCAGCACACGTCGGGCATTGCCGTCGAGCACAGCAGCGGGCAGGCCAGTCGATTGGGAAATAATCGCGTTGGCTGTGCTTAATCCGATGCCCGGCAGTTCGCACAACTCTTCTGCAGTCAGCGGTAAATCTCCATCATGCCGTTCCATGCAGAGCTTGGCTGCGCGATGCAGATTGCGGGCCCTGGCGTAATAACCCAGTCCTGCCCAGTGTTCCAGCACGTCGTCCAGTGGCGCTGCAGCCAGGGTGACCAGCTCAGGAAAGCGCAACATCCAGCGTTCAAAGTAGGGAATCACGGTGCTGACCTGAGTTTGCTGCAGCATGATTTCCGATATCCACACTCGGTAGGGCGTGCGGGGATGCTGCCAGGGCAGGTTCTTCCGGCCATGCTGATCAAACCAGGCCAGCAATCTTGTTGCAAATGGCTGGTTCGGATTGCTGCCTGCAGCCGTATCCATCAGCCGATGGGCAATATCGCGTTTACGTATGAGCCCGCATCGAAAGGACGCAGATCGCGCGCAGCTTCACCCACACCGATGAAACGTATGGGAAGCTTCAATTCGTGAGCAATGGCAAACAACACACCGCCTCGAGCCGTGCCATCGAGCTTGGTGATGGTGATACCGCTCAGACCAATCGCCTGGTGAAATTCGCGTGCCTGGTTGAGAGCGTTTTGGCCGGTGCCGCCGTCGACCACCAGCATCACTTCGTGCGGTGCTTCGGGATCGATACGGCTCATCACGCGGTGGATTTTCTTCAGCTCCTCCATAAGATTGACCTGGGTGTGCAAACGTCCCGCTGTGTCAGCGATCAGAACATCAATACCCTTAGCCCTGGCGGATTGCAAAGCATCAAAAATCACTGCGGCCGAATCGGCGCCGCTGCCCTGTGAGATTACCGGCACTTCGTGGCGCTGGCCCCAGGCCTTGAGCTGCTCCACTGCGGCAGCCCGGAAAGTATCCCCAGCGGCCAGCATGACACTGAGGCCGTCTTCCTTGTAGCGTTGCGCCAGCTTGCCAATAGTAGTGGTCTTACCGGCACCGTTGATGCCTACCATCAGGATCACAAAAGGCTTTTTGCTCTCATCAACAACCAGGAACTGCTCGCAAGGCTCAATGATTTCGTAAAGCTCGGCCTGCACTGCAGGCAATAATTGCGCAGGTTCGGTGATGACCTTGTTGGCCACCGCAGCACGCAGGTTATTGACTATTTCTATGGCGGCTTTGGCCCCCAGATCAGCAGTGATGAGAGTGGTTTCGATTTCGTCAAGCAACTCATCATCGATGCGGCTCTGATTAGTGAAAAGTGCAGCCAGTCGCTTGCCCATTTTGTTCTGCGTGTCCTGCAGTCGCTGGTCCAGCGCATTTCCCGCCGAATTCGCGTCGGCCAGTTCGACAGGACGTATCGCCACCCCTTCAACGGCTCCGGCTTTCTTCTTGTTCTTGCGGAAAATTCGAAACATGGCGTATTGCTCTGGCTGGCGGAACTGCTTTTGGGATCAGGTCAGGGAAGCGATATGCTAACAGTTGGGGTCGAAGGGCCCCAATTAAAGTGACGATGAAAAAGTTCACTTTTTCTCGTCACCCCGGCCTCCGAGCCGGGGTCACCCCCCTAAAGACTGCATGACGGCGAGAAATGGAAGGTGCCATAGTGAGCGCAAAAAGCAGTAAGGCAGGAACAGTGCGGATCATTGCCGGCGAGTGGCGCGGCCGGAAGCTCCCTGTGCCTGACCTGCCGGGCCTGCGGCCATCCGGCGATCGCAGCCGCGAGACTCTGTTCAACTGGCTTCAAGGTCATCTGCGGGGGGCAGGCATCGTTGATCTATTTGCAGGCACCGGTGTGTTGGGCCTGGAGGCTCTGTCGCGGGGTGCAGCATCTGCGGTGCTGGTGGAAAAATCGGCTCTGGCAGCTAAACAGTTGCGTGACTCCGTCGAAAAGTTGAGCGCCAATTCAGGCAACCACAATGTTTCAGTAGTCGAGGCCGATGCCTTGCTGTGGCTGAAAGGCCAGCCCGCGAAAGGTTTTGATCTGGTGTTCATCGATCCACCCTTTGGGCAGGGCCTGGCAGCAGCCGCCATGCAGGAATTGCAACGGGGCCAGCAGTTAAAGCGTGGCGGGCTTGTTTATCTGGAAATGCCGCGGTCCGAAATTCTTCCGCCGTTCGCTGCAGGCTGGAAAGTTCTCAAGGATCAAGTCCTGGGCGAGGTGCGAATGTACTTGTTGCGGGCAATTTCATAGCTAATTACGGCATAGGACTCTAAAATGCAGCTTCGTTTTTCACAACTGGCACCACCCTGAATGATTTCCCACCGCACCGCTGTTTACCCCGGTACTTTTGACCCGATTACCAATGGTCACACGGATCTCGTTCGGCGGGCGGCGCGGGTTTTCGAAAAGGTGATTGTCGCGATTGCTGAAAGCCCTCATAAAGAGCCTTTGTTACCTTTGCAGGAACGGATTGAGCTGGCACAGCTCTGCCTCAAGGATGTAAGCAACATCGAAGTTGTGGGATTCCGGACGCTGTTGATGCATTTTGTGCAGGAATCCGGCGCCGGAGTAGTGGTGCGCGGTTTACGCGCTGTTTCCGATTTCGAGTATGAATTCCAGCTGGCTTCGATGAATCGCCACCTGGCGCCTGATGTTGAAACCCTGTTCATGACACCGGATGAACGATACAGCTTTATTTCATCTTCGCTGGTGAAGGAAGTAGCGCGTTTGAATGGGGATGTATCCGAATTCGTGGCGCCGATTGTCAAGGCCGCATTGCAACGACGGTTTCGCGAGATCAACGGCAAGGACTGAAGTGATATTAGGTCTGAATTTGCGCGGGAGTTTGTTGACCTTCATTGGCCACAGGCAACCCGCATGGCGTTGAAGATCACCGAAGAATGCATCAACTGTGATGTGTGTGAGCCGGAATGCCCGAATGAAGCCATCTCCCAGGGCGTTGACTACTACGTCATCGATCCCATGAAATGCACCGAATGCGTGGGCCATTTTGACCTGCCGCAATGTGTCGAAGTCTGTCCGGTGGATTGCATCCCCAAAGACCCGGACCATCAAGAAACTGAGGACGAGTTATGGTTGAAATATCAAGGCTTGATCGCGCAGGCGAAAGCCATATGAAGTTTTATCGCCCGGCGCTGGCAGCCATCATGCTGCTCGGCTGCCCGATCACCTTTGCCGCCAGCTTCGAGCCCACCTGGGGTCGCGACGGTATTGTGGTCACTTCAGTCAGTCCGGCCGCGGCTGCTGGCCAGGCCATTCTGGAACGCGGTGGCAATGCTGCAGACGCTGCGGTAGCCACAGCCTTTGCGGCTGCGGTTGCCCATCCTTTCAGTTCCGGCCTGGGTGGCGGATTGCTGGCCGTCATTCACGATGGCAAGACGGGCCAAAGTTTTACCCTGGATGCGCGTGAAACAGCCCCGGCTTCTGCTTCGGCGGAATTTTATAGAGAGAATCCCGATTCGATACGCAAAGGACGTTATTCAGTGGCTGTGCCTGGTTTCGTGCAAGGCGTCTGGGCTCTGCATGAACGATTCGGCTCCTTGCCGTGGGCTGACCTGATCGAGCCGGCCATTGCTCTGGCGGAGAATGGTGTGCCGGTGAGTGTCTGGCATCACAACATGGTGAGTTATGCGCTCACGGATCTGGTTGAATTCCCGGCCACCCAACACATTCAGACCGTAGATGGTCAGGCGCCCCCGCTGGGCTATATGCTGAAACAGCACGACCTGGCCAATACCCTGCGGCTGATTCAGCGCTCCGGTGGCCAGACCCTGGCCATCGGCCAGATCGCCAAGATGATCGAGCAAGCTACCCGGGGCGTGGTCACCGAACTCGACCTGGCCCGTTTCAAAGTCATCTGGCGTGAGCCGGTGCGAGTCAACTACCGTGGTTACGAAATTGTTGCTATGCCCCCACCCAGCTCGGGAGGCGTGCTGCTAGCCGAAATGCTAAATGTGTTGCAGCGCTATGACCTGGCAGCAATGGGCAAGGATTCCAGCGATTACATTCATCTCGTCTCCAGCACCATGAAGTTGGTGTTTGCCGATCGTGCCCAGCATCTGGGTGATCCGGATTTCACCCCGGTACCGGTGGAACGGCTCACTTCCATGGCCCACGCTGATGAACTGGCAAGCCGATTGCGCACGGATGGTCAGCCTCTGGTTCGTGAAACCCTGACCTCACCACCCGATGGTGAAGGTACTACTCAGGTCAGTGTCATGGACAAAAGCGGCAACGCGGTATCCATCACGCAAACCATCAACACGTTGTTCGGCTCCAAAATCACGGTTCCCGGTACCGGCATTGTGCTCAACAATGAGATGGATGATTTTTCCATAGATGCTACGACGCCCAATGCCTGGGAGGCGGTGGGGTCTGATGCCAACGCCATAGCACCCGGCAAGCGGCCGCTGTCTTCCATGACTCCTCTGATTGTGCTCAAAGAGGGCAAAGCAGCCATGGCGCTCGGTTCGCCCATGGGCACCATGATCATATCGGCGGTGTTACATTCGTTGATCAATACCATCGATTTCGGTTTCGACCCGCAAAGGGCCGTTATGGCGCCACGCTTCCATCACCAGTGGCAACCCGATACCCTGTTCCTGGAGCCGGAGTTTCCGCTGGATGTGCGTAAGCGTCTTGAAGCGCTGGGTCACACCTTAGGTGAGCGGGCCATGATCGGCGCAGCACAGCTGGCGACTTATGATGCCGAAACCTGTTACTTCTGGGGTGGTGCTGATGGTCGCCGCGACAGTGGCGCAGCCGGCGCGAACATCGGCGAGGCTGTGGTAGATGCCGCGCAGCGTTGTGCTGTGATCAATTCTGCCAGGGCAACAGCGGTGCCCCGTTAGGGGCTCACAGTTTTCAGCGAGGATGAAACTAAACATGAGAAAATGGTTACTGAGTACCCTGATGGTCGTGCCAGCCTTATCGCAGGCTGCGATCACTCCTGAACAGCTGGATCAATTGGCTGCCGCCCAACAAGATCAGGTCGTGCAATGGCGCCGCTGGTTCCATGCCAATCCAGAGCTCAGCAACCGTGAAGTCAAAACTGCTGAATACATCGCACAACAGCTGCGCGATATGGGTCTTGAGCCCAAAACCGGTATTGCGCACCACGGTATCGTGGCATTGATCGAGGGCGGCCTGCCTGGCCCCATGGTGGCCATTCGCACCGATATGGATGGCTTGCCCGTCACTGAAGAAACCGGCCTGCCTTTTGCTTCAAAGGCGCGCAGTGAATACAACGGCCAGGAAGTGGGCGTCATGCACGCCTGCGGTCACGATGCGCATATGGCCATGGTACTGGGCGCAGCCAGTGTGTTGAATTCAGTAAAAGACGAATTGGCGGGTTCAGTCATGCTGATCTTCCAGCCCGCAGAGGAAGGCCCGCCCGCCGGTGAGAAGGGTGGTGCCAAAATGATGCTGGAAGAGGGCATCTGGGAACCGCTGAAGCCGGAAGCCGTGTTCGGAATCCACGTGGGTATCAACCAGCCAGCCGCATCCATTTCCGTCAAGCCAGGGCCGTTGATGGCAGCTGCCGACCGCTTCCTGATTACCATTCATGGCAAGCAAACGCATGGCGCGCAACCCTGGGCCGGTATTGATCCGGTAGTGGTCGCGGCGCAGATTGTCCTTGGTCTGCAAACCGTGGCCAGCCGCCAGGTTAATGTGACGCTGGCCCCTTCAATCATCAGTGTGGGACGCATTCAAGGGGGAATTCGCAACAATGTAATTCCCGACAAAGTGGAACTGGAGGGTACGATCCGCAGTTTTGACCAGACCATGCGGGAACAGATTCATGCTGCGGTCAAGCGCACCGCCGAAGGCATTGCTGCCAGTGCTGGCGCCACGATAGATTTCGAACTGAGCCTGGGTTCGCCTCCCGTGGTGAACGACCCGGCTTTGTATGAGCGCATGTTGCCCACACTGCAGCGGGTGACTACGGTGAACAGTCTGACCCCGCAAACCGTGGCCGAAGATTTTTCGGAATACCAGATCCAAACACCTGGAATTTTCATGTTCCTCGGCAATGGCGCACCCGGAGTTGATGCAAAGTCCTTGCCCAGCAATCACTCACCGATGTTCGATACGTACGAGCCCAGCATGGAAATTGGCGTGCGCGTGTTCACAAACCTGGTGGTGGATTACTTACAGGCGGAGTAAATCGGCAGGCATCTTACTGTTCGCTCAACACTGCCAGACAGGGGTTAAAGCGCTGCGTCTGCATGCTCGAAGAGGCTATAGCAAGAATTAGTATTTGAACTAAAATAGCCGACACCAATTACCCGGGGTGGTATTAATGAGTCAGCCCGCAATCCGATTCTACCTTTCCTCTGCCAGCCCGTATTTCATCGTTCTGCTGGGGTTGGCCATGATCACGTTCTGGCCTACCTATGTTTCCTTACCGAGGGAAGCCAGTAGTTTTTACACGCATTTTCACGCGCTGATCGCCACCACGTGGTTGCTTATGCTGATCGCCCAGCCCTGGCTGATCCGCCGGGGGAGTTTTGCCCGGCATCGGCTGCTGGGCCAGCTGTCCTGGTTTGTTGGCCCGGTATTAGTGCTTTCGATAATACTGTTGGCCAATTACCGGATCAAAGGTGCGGAGGGTGCTGCATACGAAATGCAGACATTCGTCCTTTGGCTACAGTTATCTCTGGGTTCAGTCTTTGCTTTGAGCTGGACTCTGGCCATGCTTCGGCGCAAGAGCATGGTCCACCACGCGCGTTTCATGATCTGCACCGGATTGACCCTGATTGACCCCATACTGATTCGTGCAATGCTTTGGATTGATCAAACGCCTGACTGGAATTACTGGTGGTTAACTTTTGGCCTTACGGACCTGGTGCTGATCATCCTGATCTGGTTCGAAAGAAATCTCACTGAAGGTCGCGCTGTGTTTCCGGCCATGTTGCTGGTGTTTTTTCTGTCGCAATCTCCAGCCTTGTTTGGCTGGACCAGTCAGGCCTGGTGGCAAAGCTTTGCAGCCTGGTACGCGAGCTTGCCTCTCACCTAGCTCCGCCCTCTCCCTGGCTCTGCTCTGTGGCGCACGCAAACTAATTCATAATATAGGCTCGCGGCATGTCCGGATTCTGCGGAAGGTATCGATCGCGCAACAGAGTCTGACGTGAAACCAGCGGCACGTTGCGGCCTTCGAGGATCACCGCATCGGCCAGGGTGGTGACTTCCAAGGGATCGCCAGTCCATATTACCAGGTTGGCCGGCGCATCCACGGCAATGGAGCCGTGACCTGCTGGCAGGGAAAATATTCTGGCGGGATTGATGGTTAGTGCTTCGAGTCCGGCCTCATAGGGCAAACCATAAGCTACGGCTATACCCGCCGCTTGCCGCAGCTTGCGAGCATTGTGAGGCGAGTCGCTATCAGCTGAAAAGGCAATGCTTACGCCCGCGTTGTGCAGTAATGCAGCGTTGTCCAGCCGCGCACCCAGCTTGTCGAAGTTGTCGGGCAGGTTAGTCAGGGGATCCAGAATAACCGGCACACCCGCCTCAGCCAGTTGACTGGCCACCATCCAGGCTTCGGTGCCGCCATAAATGATGGCATCGAACTGGTGACGTTTCGCCAGCTGCATCACCTGCAGAATATCGCTGGCGCGCTCTACACCAAACACAACACTGCCATTGCCGGAGTAGCTGATCAGCGTGCGGCGACCCGCTGCAGTCAGCATCGCATCCGGCGTCCATGCCATAGGGCTGGCGGCTTCATCCATGGCCTGGTCGATCAGCATGTATTGCGCTGCACGCGATTGGCCGCTGAGCACACTGGCAGCTTCACCCATGCCGATAAAAAGGATCGGCTCCGACAGGAAGCTTTCAAACGAACCATCCAGCGAAACCGCACGACCTTGGCCACCGATGATGCTGCTGAAGCGGCCTGCATTGAGCACCGTCCAGCCATAGCCTTCAATACGGGTAACCGGAACAGCGGAAGAATGGGGGTTGTAGGCCGGGGTAACATCAAACTCCGGACGCAGCCTGTTGATATTTTGCAGGGGATCCCACTGCAAGGCATTATCCACTGTGCCGATTTCGCCCGATATTTCATCCAGCCCCAAAGCGGAAATTCCAGCGAACAGCGCAGGAGTCACCGGCCTGCCATGCGCTTCTATCACGATGGCCCCTTGCGGTGCCTTCAGATTTGGCCCTACCGCAGTAATGCGATTGTCGGTAATGACAATATCGGCCTTCTGCAACACGGTCGATGTGATCGGATAGATCGTTCCGTCGTTGATAAACAGGCTGGCGGCAGCCAATGGACCGGCGACCAGCGTCAATCCAGTCAGGGTCAGCCATTGCAGAGGTGAAAGCATCATGGCTGCACCCCCTGCAATTGGCCCAACTCAAAATCCGTCACCGGCTGCCGGGCTGGGTCATTCCGGTCGTAAACCAGCGCGCCGTCGATAAACACCTGCTCGGC
>JBGTHE010000471.1:0-3945 GCA_041746335.1 Lysobacterales bacterium
GTGGATTGCCCCACAGCTGGCCGTCATCACTGAAATAATCTGGCGGCACGCCGGCCACGTGACTGGGAAGGCCTTCATCGTTGATGCGTAACAATTGCGGATTGGCCCAGGCATCAGCGCTATCGAGGGCAATATAAATGGGCATGTCGCCGAACAAACGAATCTGCAAGCGCTCAGCTGACTGCAGCAAGTCCTGCCATTGCTGGTAAAAGAAAAACTGCATGATCTGCAATTGCTGGATTTGCTCGCGATAATCACGGCGGAGTCGGCTCAAAGCCGTCGCTTCACGCCGCACCCAGACTGCGTCCCATTCGGGCCAGGGTTTCTCTCTGTGCAGGGTTTTCAGAGTGCGGTAAAGTGCGTAGTTCTCCAGCCAGGACTCCCGGGTTTGCTGCAAAAACTGCTCATAGCCCGATCGCAGTTCCGCGCTGGCCCGGTGTTCGAATTGACTCGCTGCTTTTTCCAGCAATGCAATTTTGAGCGGAATCAGTTGGCCAAAATCGACACTCGCCCGGTTCAGCCTGGCCAATACCAACAGCTCGTCTGGTTCAAGCAGGCCAGCCCGAAGCAGGGGCTCAAAACCAATCAGCATTTCATTGCCCGCAAAGGCGGAAAGCGGCTGGTAGGGGGAATCACCGTAAGCCGTTGGTCCAACAGGCAAGTACTGCCAGACGTGCAAGCCCATGCGGTTCAACTGCTGCAGGAAGGCCTGGGCTGAATCACCGATGTCGCCGATACCGTAGACGGATGGCAAGGAAGAGAAATGCAGGCCCACACCAGCCCGAGGCTGCATCGGCAAAACCGGCACAGGCTTAACCGGCCTGGATCGCGTCATCGGAGCTCCGGGCTCTCTGAGTGCAGGAAACAGTAATGCGCTCCCAGCAAGCCGGGGTGCGAGTGCAGGATCAGGCTTGTCGGGATTCGCTGCATCAGTTCGCGGTACTGCCCTTTGTCTTCAAAGGATTTGCGAAAGCCGCTGGCTTGCAATCTTTGTGAATGACGACGAGCAATCCCGCCAGCGATAAAAACGCCATCAAAGGCTCCCATGGCCAGTGAAAAATCACCGGCAACCTGACCGAACACCTGGAAGAACAGTTCCACCGCTTGTTGGGCTATTTCGTCTGAGCCCGATTGGGCAAGACCAAAAATTTGTGCGGGCCCAGGAGAATCTGTTCTGGTTGGACCAACATTGCGGCCCGCCAATTCGCCAAGGGCCGAGTGTGTGTTCACAAGACCAGGGCCGGAGACCAGATGTTCAACCGTCACTCGGCCATAACGCTGCTGCAAATTGGCCAGGACTGCTATCTGCTGCTGATTCTCCGGGGCAAATCCCAGGTGTCCCCCTTCACCCACGATGACATGCAGATTACCCGCACGGCGTAGCAACCCAGCTACGCCAAGGCCGGTTCCGGCGCCCACGACCAGGGCGGTGAAATCCTTGTCGGGAAGCAGTGCTGCTTCTTGCCGTCCAATCGGGGCGATATGCTCCAGACCCAATTGTGGCAGCGACCATGCAACAGCCTCAAAGTCATTCAGAAGCTGTACCCTAATCCCGCCAAAGCGCTGGCTCAGAGCCTGCCCGTCGGCTACCCAGGGGTTGTTGGTCAGGTGAATCTGATGGTCGATTTTTGGACCAGCGGCCGCGATGCAGGCGCCGCGGATGGAAGTCACACCCTCCTGTTGCAGGTAGGAGTCGATGGCAAGCTCAAGACTTTTAAAATTTGCACAGTTAAATTCGTGCAGGTGATCAAATCCCGAATGATTCGCCAGCGCGAAACGGGCATAAGTACCGCCAAGGTCAGCGAGCAGCACACTCATATTGGCGCAGGATAAGCGAGGAAGTGGCCATCCACTTCCGCGATTCGCAAGTCGGTGTCAAAAGCTTGTCCCAGCAATTCCGGCTTCAACACCTGGGACTTAAGTCCATCCGCAAACACAGCTCCATTTTTCAGAACGATGACCCGCGTAACCTCTGCGGGGATATCGTTCAGGTCGTGCGTCACCCAGACGAGGCTGATGCCCCTGCAGCTCAATTCAGATATGTGACGCAGAATTTCGAAGCGCGCCGTCATATCCAATCCTGCGGTCGGCTCATCCAGAATCAGCGTGTGTGGGTCATGCACCAATGCCCGGGCCAACAGGCAACGACGTTGCTGACCGGTAGACAAGGTGCCATAGGCTCGTTTGCTCAGGCTCTGTATTCCCAGGCTCGCCATCACGCTTTCAGCCTTGTGGATGTGCGCGGCTTCTGCTCGACTGCGCAGCTGATCATCAAGCCCGATGCTCGAGAAAAAACCCGAAATCACCACCTCCAGTGCCTTTGAGTTTTGGGAGTATGCCGACTGCAGTTCATGCGAAACCAGCCCCAACTGTTTACGCAGCTCCCAGATATTCCAATGTGTGTTACCGAGGATACGCACCCAGGAATCCTCGCTGTATACCGGTCGCAATTCCCGACTGATGGTTTTCAACAAGGTGGATTTACCCGAACCATTCGGGCCCAGCACGGCTACCCGCTCGTGCTGGGCAATGCTCAGGGAAAAGTTGCGCAACACACAGGTCGATTCGCGCCAGACCGTGGCGTTTTGAATATCAATCAGTGGAGATTCAGTCACAGGCAGTTTCCGCGGACAAGGACGAAACTATTGTAGGTGTTTGCCCCGAATCTGCTCCAGATGTTTTCATCCGCACCCAACCGTGGATACGCTTCAGCCAATTCAGGTTAAAATAGCGGCCCGCTTGCCTGGCAAGATTTCTGGTAACGAATACATGTCTTTGTTTGACTCTCTATCAACGCCCAAGTGGCAACACAAGAACGCCGAAATACGATTGCAAGCGGTTGCAGAGCTGCAAGACCGCGAAGTGTTGCTGACCCTTGTCCACTCCGACCCGAATGATTCGGTTCAATCCGCAGCTTTAACCCGCCTCGAAGATCCGAAAACGCTGGATGCACTGATTGAGACTCTGCCAGCAAATCTGCAGCAGCAGGCGCGCGAACAGCGGCTGAAGCAACTGCTGCCCGATCGTGCGCAACTGGCCGATGTTTCGGATGATGCGAAACTGCTGCGAATTGCCGAGCTGAGCGAGGACGAAAACTTGACCCGTGATGCCATCGCCGGCATCAAAAATTCCGCTTTTCGCCTCCAGCTTGCCAGCACTCATCCGCTGGCCAGAATTCGCCTGACTGCCTGCACTGGCATTGAGGATCTCGCAGCCTTGCGTGAGCTGTTGCAGCTCGCCCGCGGGCGCGACAAGGGCGTATACCGGCATTGTAAAACCCGGCTGGACGAGCACGAGGCGCAGCAAGAAGTCAAAGCGCAACGCGCGCAGAAGATTCAGCAGCTATTGCGCGATGCGCAAGACCTGGGTGAAACCACTCATTTGCCCGAGTTGAAAGGCCGCCATCTTGCATTGCAGCAGAAATGGCAGGGTATTGCGGAATTTGCAGGAACTCCGGAAGCGGATCGTTTCAAGGAACTGATGGCGGCCTGCGAGCAGCGCCTGGCTGAAGCATCGCAAGATCGCGCAGCGCAAGAACAGGCTTCCGCTGCAGTAGAAACCACTCATCAGGTACAGCTTGCCTTATTGACTGATTTGCAATCCTGGACAACAGATGCAGTTGCTCCGGAAAGTGCTGAGTCAAGGGAGCAAATGAAAGCCGATTTGAATCAATTCAAGGAGAATTGGTTAGCGGCCACCCAGGCTGTGCCTGCCATGAAGGACATCAACGACGCCTTCACCGAACTCCTGACGCGCTGGCAAGCAGTCTCCCACAGCGCGCAGAAGCTGGCCGCACAGAAGTCGAGCATTGAGGCCACGCTGTTACAAGCACAGAAAACCGATTACAAAGACTACCAGGGCTTGCAGAAAAGCATTACGCATGTTGAAAAGCTGATTTCACGCCTGCCATGGCCCGCGGAAGTGTCGATCGCACAGCCCAAGCCT
>JBGTHE010000472.1:0-4518 GCA_041746335.1 Lysobacterales bacterium
GAAAACACCACAGCCGAGATCAGGTCGCCCATCTCGATGGTTTCCAGGCCGGGCGCGGCGACCGCCGAATCCAGCCATTCGCGGATTCCCTCAATACTCGGCTGCAGATCGATCCTGACAGCGCCCAGTCGCGGGTGGACATGATCAGTAATCCATCCCTGCATGAAGCGAGGGAGCACCTCGTCGCCGTCGTCAGACCGCAGAAGCGAGGATTCGACGACCCGGAATGAAACGGTTGACGACCCGGGTTCGACCTGCGCGATCTGCAATGTTTCGACCAGCCCGAGCCAGGACTTGGCGAATCGGCATCTGTCGCCCAGCGGGGTACCCGTTTGCGCTCGCATGGTCGTCTGGATCCGCACCCGCCCGTCATCGGTTCCCGCCACCACGGGTTCGGATAGGACCAGCGTGTTGCAGCGCAGGTGGTCGCTGAACACCTCGGCGGTACCGTCCGGGCCGGTGAACACCTGTTGCTCAAGCTCTTGCTGCACGATGCGGTAATCGAGCGGCACAGGGATTTCCACTGTCGCTGCGAGCAAAGATTGCGGCGTCATCGCGATGCAGAGCAGCAGCATGAGCGCGGGAAATTCGAATCTTTCGAAGGTATGGTTCATCGTGAGAATGCTGTCCGGAAGGAATATGGGTGTCACGCTTCACTTGTCGGGTCTATGGTCATGCTCCGATTGGAATCGGGCAAGTTCTGCTTGCGCGCCGGTTTGACAGCCGAACACCGGAGGAATTCAAGGCTCCAGCACCTGAATGCATTATCCTTGTTTCTGTTCTTAAATGGGATTGGGCGTGAGCCGAAAAACCAAAGCAAAGACACCAACGTTTCACCTTTTCGCCTGAAAAAGCTTCATGGGTGTCTTCGATTTTTTAACATCACGTCGCTGCAGCCTTCCAGCGCGAGGTGACTTCCACGGTAAGGAATTCCCCTGGCGCACTAAATGCGCTAGCCTGCCAGCGATTTCAAATTTGTGCTGCGTGCGGAACAAGCACGACTGTTCTGAACACCGGAGTTGACCCTATGGCAAAGTATCGGAGCGGTGTGCCCGAAGAGACGCTGCTCGCACAACCCCGAGGCCCGATGTCTGCCATTCCACCCCAACATGGTATGACGTGAAGTTTTGTAAGTTTTGGGGTCAGAGAACCCAGGCATCAGGAAAACAGGTTAAGCCCGACATGCAATTGGCAATCACGAATGCCCCCTGGCCGGCTAAGGTTCCGTTCGCCATGGTGGCACTCCTTATCTTTGGCCTGTTCCCGCCTTCAAGCCGGGCTCAAACCAATGGTTCTTATCGGCCCGAAATGCGTGCAATGTTTGTTGCGGAAGGCCCGGTGCTGGACGGCGAAGTGATTAACGACCCGGTGTGGCAGAAGTGGCGCCCTGCCAGGGACTTTGTGCAGAACAGCCCAGACGAAGGCCAGCCTGCAACGCAACGAACCGAGTTACGCGTTATCTACACATCTGACACGCTCTACATCAGTGTGGTGCTGTTCGATGATGACTCGGATGGCATTGTCACGACCGACGCACGGCGCGATGTCGAGCTCGATGACAGTGACGCCGTGTTGTTGCTGCTGGACACCTACCAGGACCGGCAGAACGGATTCGTTTTTGGGACCAACCCATCGTCCCGGCAATTTGACGGACAGGTTACTCGTGAGGGGTCAGGTGGAGGATTCGGCTCCAGTGGCGGCTTCAATAAGAACTGGGACGGAGTTTGGGAGGTCCGGACGCAACGCGGCGAGTTTGGCTGGAGCGCCGAGTTCGCCATTCCGTTCACCACCTTGCGCTATGCCGGTGGTGAGGTGCAGAACTGGGGCCTGAACGTGCAGCGCAATATCCGTCGCCGCAACGAGACATCCTATTGGGCTCCCTTGCAGCGCCAGTTTGACCTGTTCCGCGTATACGACGCCGGCCAGCTCACCAACCTGGTGGTGCCCCCACAACGCAACCTGCAATTCATTCCCTATGTCCTGACTTCGTTCACCGACGTGGGCGAAACAGGTAGCGACCCTGACATTGAGGCGGGCTTCGACGTCAAGTACAGCCTGACCCCGGCCTTAACCCTGGATTTAACCTACAACACGGATTTTGCTCAGGTCGAGGTTGATGATGTGCAGATTAACCTGGACCGCTTCAACCTGTATTTTCCGGAGAAACGATCTTTCTTCCTGGAGAATGCGGGGCAATTCACGGTGGGTGATCCGGGTAGTATCGAATTGTTTTTCAGCCGGCGAATCGGAATTTCAGACGATGGCGACCTTATTCCCATCGAAGGCGGCGCCAGGGTCTCGGGCAAGGCCGGGCGCACCAATCTGGGCTTTTTGTACATGCGAACCGAAGACCTGGACGCCACTGCTACACCGGCCGACGATTTCATGGTGGGGCGGGTCAGCCAGGAGTTCGATAACCGGTCTTCACTCGGTGGCATTTTTGTCGCACGTAACCCGACCGGGACTTATGCAGACCTGGACGGCGACAACCAGGCCTATGGCCTGGATGGCCGGTTGGGGATTGGCGAATACGGCCTGCTGTCGGGTTTCTTCGCCCAGACCTCCACGCCAGGTTTGTCGGGCGATGATCATGCCGGCATGATCAAGGGGGACTACGACTCCGAGCGTTGGGCCTGGAACCTGGCCTACACTGAAGTCGCTGAAAACTTTAACCCTGAAGCCGGTTTCCTCACCCGTGGCAATTTTCGCAGCCCATCGGGATACATCTTGCGGCGAATCCGGCCGGCTGATAACCGCTACAAGCTGCACGAAATCCGTCCGCATGTTTCCTATTCTGTGTTTGAAGACTTCGATGGTTTCAAAGAAAGTGCCTTCCTGCACATCGACTCGCACTTTGAATTCAAGAGCAGTGCTGAAATCCACACAGCCATCAATTTCAAGCAGGATGGCTTAATTGATCCTTTCGAGATCTATCCCGGAGTCATCGTGCCTGTCGGCAGCTATCACAACAGTGAATTTGCGCTGGTGTTGCAATCAGACGCAGGCAAACCACTTGACTTGGGTGCGCGAATCACCTCTGGCGGCTTTTTCAACGGAGATCGCCTCGCATTTTCTCCTTATTTGAACTGGCGCCTGGGTGACAATTTCAGCACTACCCTGGAGTGGTCGCGCAATGATGTGGAGCTGGATACCGGCGACTTCGTCGCCAATTTGGGGCGCCTGCGTCTCAGCTGGTCCTTCACACCGCAACTCACCTTGCAAGCCTTGATGCAATACAACGATGTGTCGGAAAACTGGTCATCGAACCTGCGATTTTCCTGGCTGCGCACCGCCAACACCGGCCTGTTTGTCGTTCTCAATGACCTGGAGGGGTTCGGTGATTATGCCGGCGATCAGCCGAATCGCAGCCTGCTGATCAAATACAATTACCTGTTTGATGTTTTGTAGGTTTGAATGGGCTGTTCTGGATTTTCGCTTTGGATCATGTCAGGGGTGCTTTTGCTTTTATTTTTAAAAGAAAAAAAAGAAAAGACACCCACGTCTAAGTCCAGCAGCTACTGTCATCAGCCAACTACCTAAAATGTTGTAGGAATTTAACGCTGGAATCGCTCGTCAATCTCAGCCCTTCGCAAAAGGATTAATCACCGTCAGTTGACGCTCTATTTTCTGGCGATGTTGCAAATCCTCCGAGTAAAGCGTCTTGCATCCTGCCCGCAAAGCGGATGCAAGGATCAATGAATCGTAAAAGGAGAATCTGTATCGCTCTGCGATCTGCACCGCGCGTTCATGATCCTCAACTGTGAGCGCCTGCGTACGACAGACGGCCCGCACCGTATCGAGGACTTCTCGAATCTCACCCAGGGACATGCCAAGTTTGCGGTAAGCCACTGCCGTAAATTCATTCAGAACCTGAACGCTGATCACCCCGGACCGTTCGAGTAGTGCTTCAACCCGATCAGCTCTATCGACTTTCTGGGAGAGCAGATAGAGCAGAACACTGGTGTCGAAAAACGACTCACCCTCGCTCATTGGCATCCAGCCGATCAAACTTGAAGTCCTTTGGCAGGCGACCACGGAACTTTCTCAAGCGCGCCAACAACTCCTTGGTGCCCGGAGCCTTGGTGATTTCAAACGCTCGTTTACTGGCGACATGAATCTCGATATCGTCGCCCTCCTTTAACCCGAGAACCTCAACCACTGCAGCAGGCAGCCGCACGGCCAGACTGTTACCCCACTTTGAGACTTGCATTGCTGTTTCTCCAATAGATATACATTGAGATACAGTATATCCAGCAAAGGGGGTCGGATCCAATTTATTGCGGTGCTCGTCTTCCTGCAGGACGAACCGGGCAGCGAAGCGGTTGAGGATGTCCTCGCGGAAGCGTGCCTTTCCGCTGTCAATTGGTCCGAGGTCAGTCAGAAAAGCGTTGCCGCCAATGTCCCCACCTCCGGACTGCGGGCTGATCTGGAGGCGCTGGGTCTGACCGTTCATGACTTTACCGCAGAACAGGCCGAGACCGCGGGCAAGCTATGGCCAGAAACCAGGCCCTATGGGCT
>JBGTHE010000473.1:0-4174 GCA_041746335.1 Lysobacterales bacterium
AACTGTAGGTTGCCGGGAAATAAGGATGGCGAGCAATGGCCTGATAGTCATGGGTTTGCCCTCGAATGAGCCTAACTGTCCAACTGTCAGTAGCGGAGGAACTGATTTTTCGCCGACTCTGATTCGGCTGCTGCACCTGGATCAGCCGAATCGTGAGCGGATGGTGGCTTGAGCCTTCCAACATGCGGGCGTAAGTCGAAAGTTAATCGATAAAATTGCCCGGCAGCCGGCATTGGATGAGAGTACACTGCCTTCGGTGGGCCTTGAACTTTAGCAGCAAAACGAGTTCATGTGCTTACAGGGAAAGATTTACTTGGCATGCAACTCATGCCCGGTTTTTCTACATTAATGTCAATCACTTCACAGTAAAAAGGATTTTACGTATGAAGAAACTCTCACTTGTTTTGATCAGTCTCCTGTTGGTCGGTTTTGCCGGCTCAGCTTTGGCCGCCAAGGACGCCAAGACCATTCGTCACTGCGGCTGTGTCTATGACAGCATTTCTGACGAAGCCTCCATGGTATTCCATGACGTTGTGGTATCTGGTAAATCCCAGGGACATGGCAACCATCTTGTCGACTCGGAAGATCTCTGTTTCGCTGGGCTCGACAGCGAGGATCTCGCGACGTTCGAATTATGGGTGCGTGATGCAGACGATTGCATGGTAGCCGGCACCAATAACGGCCTCATCGCTTGTGATGGTCAGGAAGAATTTGCTTCCTGCGGGTCAGAGGTAGAGGTTATTCTCGAATAAAGTTAAAGGAAGTCTTTGACTCAAGCAGTATCCAGGGCGCCTTCGGGCGCCCTTTTTATTCAGGTAGCGGTACTTAGTGCCGGGATGACGGCTGGTAAAGATGAGCGGACTAATGGAAGTTGAACACACCCGCTTTACCCGGCATCCACCATCAGATCAACGCATACTGCGCTGCAACTTCTCCAGCGCGGCGCTGCCCGGATTCAGTTCGGCATAGGCGAAATCGCGCAAGGGCTTTTTCGATGTACCGGCAATGGTGTGCATGTCGGGCAAGTCGTCGTCGATAAACAACAGTCCCGTGGCAATTTCACCCTTGTCGCGATGCTTTTCCAGGTAACGCAGGGTTTTGCTGCGGTTGGTCGGGTCGTAATCGGGGTCGGCTTTCTTCAAGACGATACTGGAGCCATCGTGCATGGTTACCCGGACGGAATCGCCTGCCGCATATTCGGCTGTGATCTCGGTGGCAGGAGGAACAAAACCGGTTTCGCTGATGTGATGCAAATGTTCGCGGGTGTAGGCATAACTCTTGGTTGAGCCTGCATGATCATTGAAGGTTACGCAGGGTGAAATCACGTCCAGCAAGGCAGCACCCTTGTGCGCAATACCTGCCTTGATCAATGCCACGAGCTGTTGGCGGTCGCCGGAAAAGCTACGGCCCACAAAACTGGCGCCCATCGCTATGGCTGTAGCCACCGGATTGATGCTTTGCATGTGGTTCACTTCGCCTTTTTTGGCCTTGCTGCCGGGGTCGGCTGAGGCTGAGAACTGCCCCTTGGTTAAGCCATAAACGCCATTATTCTCGATCAGATAAAGCATGTTCAAATTGCGCCGAATAGCATGTCCAAACTGGCCAAAACCGATCGACAAAGAATCGCCATCTCCCGAAACCCCAATGCACACCAGGTCGCGATGGCCCGCATGAGCACCGGCAGCCACAGAAGGCATGCGGCCATGCACCGAATTGAAGCCATGGGCTCCATGCACAAAATAAGCGGGTGTTTTGGACGAACAACCTATGCCACTCAGCTTGATCAGTTTGTGCGGCTCAATGGCCATTTCCCACAGTGCCTGCACAATCGCCGCAGTGATCGAATCGTGGCCGCAACCCGCACATAACGTTGACAGGCTGCCTTCGTAGTCACGCTTGAGAAGGCCAATGGCGTTGCGTTGCTGCCCAGGCAAATCAATTTTCGGTTTCGCGATGTAGGTCATGCTGCCACCTCTGACGCAATGTGCTTGCCTATGGCATCGACGATGCAATCGCTGGGCAAGGGCATGCCGTTGTAATGCAGAATGGAAACCAGTTTGCTGGCATTGATTTGCGTTTCGAGCATCAACAGCGATTTCATCTGGGCGTCACGGTTCTGTTCAACTACAAAAATGGTGTCGTGACTGGCGAGGAATTCTTCCACCTCCACGCCAAATGGAAAAGCCCGCAGACGCAGGTAATCTGCATGAATACCGTGTTCTGCCAGACGCACACTGGCTTCGACCACCGCTGCGTGGGATGAGCCATAGGCGATGATGCCCAGCCGGGTTTTTTTGCCGGCGGGTGTGAGCACCGCTTTGGGCACCAGGGTCTTGGCCGTTTCCCACTTGACCAGCAGCCGATCCATCACATCCTGATATTCCAACGAATCTTCGGTGTAGCCGCCCTGGCGATTGTGCCCCGAACCCCGCACAAAATAGGCGCCTTTGGGGTTAACACCGGGCAGGGTGCGGTAAGGAATGCCGTCGCCATCAAAGTCGGTATAGCGCACGAACTTGTCGAGTGCATCCACTTCGTCCGAACTCAAGACTTTTCCGCGGTCGGGCCGATAGGAGTCGTCCCACTTCAGCTCTGGCACCATCCAGTCGTTCATACCGATATCCAGATCGGTCAGCATGAACACCGGGGTTTGCAGACGTTCTGCCAGGTCGAAAGCCTGTACGGCCATTTGAAAGCAATCGCTCGGATCAGCCGGCAACAAAAGTGGATGGCGCGTATCTCCGTGCGAGGCATACGCACAAAGCAACACGTCACACTGCTGAGTGCGCGTGGGCATACCGGTGGACGGGCCTACCCGTTGCACGTCGACAAACACCGAGGGGATTTCTGCGTAGTAAGCAAAGCCGATGAACTCGCTCATCAGGGAAATGCCCGGGCCGGAAGTGGGTGTGAATGCGCGTGCGCCTACCCAATTGGCGCCAAGTACCATACCGGCTGCCGCCAGTTCATCCTCAGCTTGTACGATGCAGTACTTCTTTTCACCGGTAGCCTCGTCGGTGCGGAACATCTCGCAGAAAATTTTGAAGTTATCCATCAGCGACGTGGAGGGCGTGATGGGGTACCAGGCGCCCACCGTGGCACCGGCGTAGACAAACCCCAATCCTGCTGCGGCATTTCCATCGATCAGGATTTTGCCGGCATTGTCGCCCATCTTTTGCGCACGCACCGGCAATGGACAAGTGAAATTTTCTGTGGCGTAGTTGTAACCCAGCATAATGGCTTCAAGATTGCTCTCCACCAGCTTGGGCTTGGCCGCAAAGGTTTCTTCGAGTAGCGCCTGAACCACTTCCAGATCAATATCCAGCAAGGCTGCCAACACACCCACGTAGGCTACGTTCTTCATCAGGATGCGCACACGCGCCACACTGAAGTGCTCGTTACACAGCTTGGAAAGCGGTACACCCAGAATGGTGATGTCATCGCGAGCCAGCGTGTGACTGCGTGGCCAGGTCGAGTCATACACCAGAAAGCCGCCTGGGCTGACTTCTTTCAAGTCTTTACTGTAAGTCTGTGCATTCATCGCGACCGTCAGGTCCACCCGCCTGGAGCGCGACATGAACCCATCCTTGTTAGCACGGATCTCGTACCAGGTGGGCAAGCCCTGAATGTTCGATGGGAATAAATTTTTGCCGGTTACCGGAATGCCCATGCGGAACAGGGCTTTCATCACCAGGCTGTTGGCACTGGCGGATCCGGTGCCGTTGACGGTGGCTATTTTCAGGACAAAGTCGTTTACCCGGCTTTGCGTTGCTGGCATGGTGTGTCTTCCGTGGTGCTGCCGCCATGATCTGCGGCCTTGGGGAATCCTAGCAATGATTTCTGCATGTCCCAGGCTGCGGTGGGGCAGCGTTCGGCGCAGAGGCCGCAGTGTATGCAAAAGTTTTCGTCTTTAACCATTACGCGGCCGGTTTGCTTGAGGGCATCGGACACGAACAGTGGCTGATCGGCTTCCAGCCTTGGTGCCAGCATGCGCGATTCGATTTCTTCCAGCTCACCGTTAGGCATAATGGTCAGACATTGGGTAGGGCAAATATCCAGGCAGGCATCACACTCGATGCAGAGGCTGTCGGCAAACTCGGTCTGGATGTCGCAATTCAGACAGCGTTCCACTTCCTTGGCCGCCTGATCTGCATCAAAACCCAGCTCCACCTCC
>JBGTHE010000474.1:0-3455 GCA_041746335.1 Lysobacterales bacterium
CGACAATATCTTCAATCATCCTAATGTCGGGCCATTCATCGGCAAGCAGTTGATACAGCACCTCGTGACAAGCAATCCGAGCCCCGCTTACGTCGAGCGTGTGGCCACCGTTTTCAACAACAACCGCTTGAACCCGGCGCAGATGCGGGAAGTGGTCAGGGCGATTCTGCTTGATCCCGAAGCTCGCGGAAATTTGAAGACGGATCCCGCTTATGGCCATCTGCGCGAGCCTGCGCAGTTGATCAATAGCGTATTGCGGGCTTTCGACGCCAAGTCTTTTGACAAGAGTTCAACGAGCGACGGAGTCCTGGCAAGCAGATCAGTCGATCGCGATCATCCGAATGCGATGGATCAGCCGGTGTTCTTGCCGCCAACAGTGTTCAGTTATTACCAACCCGATTACGTAGTTCCCGGCACCGGGATTCTGGGGCCCAGCTTCTTCATACTGTCAACGACCACAACCTTGCGGCGCGCAAACTTCGTAAACTACATGCTGTACACGGGCATCGCGGCTTCCAATCCACCTACAGCCACATCTGACCGGCCGCGAGGGACCTCGCTTGACTTGGCCGCGCTCGAGGCAATGGCCTCGAATCCCGATCAGCTTCTGGATCGCTTGAACTTGCTCAACTTGCACGGCACACTTTCCGACTCCATGCGAACTTCGATTCGCAACGCGATGACGGCGATTCCCACCCGCGATGCCAACTTTGCCCGCAAGCGAGCCCAGGTGGCTGTCTATTTGGTGACTACATCTTCTCAATACGAGGTCCAGAGATAACTATGGGAACATCCAGACGAGATTTCTTGCGCAATGGTGTCTGTACCCTGGGCGGGTTGGCTCTGGCCTCGCGCATTCAAGACTTTGGGTTAGTGCACGCACTGACACCGCAGACCCCGACGGATTACAAAGCGCTGGTGTGCATTTTCCTGAACGGAGGCAACGACGGAAATAACATGATCGTGCCTCTGGATGCGGAGTACACGAACTATTTTAACGAGCGGAACCCGGCCGGTCTGGCAATCGCTCAGGCCAGTCTCTTGCCAATCAATCCGCTCAGCGGACGCCAGTTCGGCTTGCATCCAAACATGACGGATATGCGCGATTTGTTCAACCTGGGCAAGCTGGCCGTACTTTGTAACAGCGGTCCGTTGGTCGAGCCGATAACGAGAATTACTTATCAGAACGGTACTGGCAAGAAGCCGCTGCAACTCTTCTCTCATTCGGATCAGGTTGGCTTGTTTCAGACGTCGATCGCCGATCAAACCAGCCAGACCGGCTGGGGCGGGAGAGTGGCCGACAAGACGGCGGTTCTGAACGGCTTGGCTACATTTCCGCAGAACATCTCGATCGCCGGTATCAACTTGATTCTTACCGGAATCAACACTCGCCAGCTGGCGGTTGCGGACGTGGGAAATACGGCCAGTCCGACTACGCTAAGTTCACTGCTGCCGCTCACAATGACAGGCTCCTCAAGTGAAATAAGCTCGCGTCGCGCAGCGTTCGACGCGCTGCGTGGGATGGACCTCAATTTAACGCTGGTCAAGGCCGCGAGTGACACGCGCACCGGCACCTTGCAAACCAGCGCCGCGCTGGCCAGCGCGAATGCCACACTTACGACTCCGTTTCCAAACACATCGCTTGGCCGCCAGCTCATGCAGATCGCCCGGCTCATCAAAGTGAGTACTGATCCGACAGCGGGCATAAGTATGAAACGGCAAATCTTCTTCGCTTCGCGGGGCGGATTTGACACCCACAATAACCAACGTGTAGGCGGTCAGGACACCCTGCTCCTCGAAGTGAGTCAGGCCATGAAAGCCTTTTATGAAGCCACCGGCGAGTTGGGTCTTCAGGACAAAGTCACGGCTTTTACGATGTCGGACTTTGGCCGCACGTTTCAACCCGCCGGTTCGGGAGCCGCGGTCGGTTCGGATCACGCCTGGGGCAATCACTCGTTAATCGTGGGTGGAGCGGTCCGTGGCGGGACGGTCTATGGAACCTTCCCGACGCTGGCGCGGGGCGGCCCGGACGACACCGACGGCGGCTCAAATCCGCGTGGCCGTTGGATTCCGACCACGTCGGTCGAGCAATACGCTGCGACCTTGGCGACATGGTATGGTTTGGCGCCAAGTGATCTTTCACTCGTCTTCCCGTTGATTGGACGCTTCTCACCCTCGAATCTCGGATTTATGATTTGATGAGGCGAGACGCCAAGCAGAGAGAAGAGCAACGGTTGTAATTCAAAGCTTGAAGAAAACAGCCTAGCGAGTGCCCGCTAGGCTGTTTTTCTTAGAGCTTAAAGTTGGAGAGAATAAACGCAGGCAATCGACCATGTCGAGTGTTCGTCAGAAAAGGTTAATCATCGTGGCCGTCTTCCTGGCAGGGTTGGCAGCCTTTTTGGTTACGAATAAGGTTGTCCATCCGACTGTCCTCGCCTCTGCATCAGATCCCGAACCAGGTTTCACACACGCCCCAGGCGAATTCGATTGTTCGGAATGTCACGTGCCGACCGGCTCAGGAACCGGACAGATTTCAATCACGGTCCCGCAAAATTATGTTCCGGGTCAGACCTATCAAATCACAGTTACTCACACCAGCCCTGATCCCACGCGCCGGCGCTGGGGCTTTCAACTTACCGTGCTGGATGATTTGAATTTGAAAACGGGCAATTTGCAAAACATCAATGGTCTGACTCAGGTTTTGAACAATGCCGGCCCCGGCAACAGCCGTCAATACGTCGAACATGCTTCCGGCGGAACGTTTGACAACCAACAATTCGGCGCCAGTTGGACGTTTAATTGGACTGCGCCGGCGACGGATGTCGGGCCGGTTACCTTCTATGCCGCCGGCAATCAGGCGAACTTCGACGGCCAAACGTCGGGTGATTACGTTTACTTCACCTTTAACCAGTCGCAACCTGCCGCTTCTTTGTCACCTCAGTTGAAGCTTGAACAGGGCGCGAGCGATCCAACCCAGGCCGCCGCTTTGGACTCCTTGCTACTGACAAGGGATCCGTTTCGCGTTCAAAATATGGCGCAGTGGTGGACGCCCGGACCCAATACGAACACGAGAGTTATTGTTTTTGCTGCTAACCTTGGTTCCGGATCAGTCGTGGTGAATCTGGTTGACGCTCTAAACAACAACTTCGACGTGCCGGCCGAAGATGTGCGGGCGGTGGCGAATTCCGATTTCAGTCAGATCACCTTCACGTTGCCGAGTGGTCTGGCGGTGGAGACCTGCACGGTAAGAATCAAAGTTGGTTCGCAAGTCAGCAATGCGGGTACTTTCAGAGTCGCGCCTTAGGCTTGGTATCTCGGGAACAAACTCCATCACAGTTTTGAGTCTCTCAACATCTTTAAGGAGGAAACGCGATGGCAGATCGTGAAAAAACTCTCGGCGGACGGCTGCGTGCGGCAGTGGTCGGAGCGATTACTTTAATAACGCTGACACTGAC
>JBGTHE010000475.1:0-5885 GCA_041746335.1 Lysobacterales bacterium
GTGTTTGATATACGTAAGATTTCGTAGTATAAATCTAGCCACCAACGGATCGCCAACGGATGGTAGCGAAATGCACAAATTATTCTGTTTTAAACCCGTCGGGTTTCTTTTAATCATTCTGACTTCACTATTTGTCCTGTCGGCATCGTTACAGGCCGCCGGGAAAGACACCGGCAAAGACAAAGACACCCAGATCGCCGAACAGGCCGACGCCGCCTATGCTCAGAAGAATTATGCCGAAGCCATGGAAAGCTACGGCCTGTTGGCCAGAAAAGGCGATGCGTTTTCACAATACCGCGTGTCTTACATGCATCTTCTTGGCGAAGGCGTTGACATCGACTACCCCGAAGCCTTTGCCTGGGCGGTACTCGCGGCGGAAAGCCAGAACGAGCAATTGCACACCTATTTCACCGAGGTCCAAGAACGCGTTCCGCCGGGGCAGCGCGATGCAGCGCAAGCGCTGGCAGAGGATTATCTGCATCGTTGGGGCCGTTTGCAGCTGGCCATCGAAGGGCGAAAAAAAGCCGATCAACAATTACGCAATTGCACCGGATCACGTCTCGGCACGCGTTGTGAAGAAGTCTATGCCCGGCAGATGCCCAAGTTCTGGAAAATCAGCCCGGGTGCAGGTGATGGTACGGATGGCGGAGGGGCAGCACCCTCGGGCTCGGTCAGCGGCATGGCGATTGGCTCTGGTGGCGAAACCCGCGATGGCGAGCATTACGCTGAACTGCGCGAAGCACGTGATCAGCTGGATCAGTACATCACCAACAACGCTGGCAGCGTCGAGTTGGGTGACTTTGAAGTAATTGAGCCGCAGCCTTCGGAGAACGATACGGAATAGTTCAATCCCGAAAATTCTTGTACTGCAACGGCAAACCGATATCCGTCTCGCGCAGCAGCACAATCACTTCCTGCAGGTCATCGCGTTTTTTGCCGGTGACCCTTAACTGGTCCCCTTGAATGGCGGTTTGCACTTTCATCTTCTGATCTTTGATCAGCTTGACCAGCTTGCGCGCATCATCGGACTGGATGCCTTCCCGAACGGTAATGGTTTGTGTGGCAGTTTTGGCTTGGATAACGGGCTCGCCTTTTTCCAGAGCGATAATGTCGATGCCGCGTTTCACCAGCTTGTTGCAGAGAATGTCGTACATCTGCTGCAGCTGGAATTCCGAACCGGACTCGAGCTTGATGGTCTGGTCATCCAACCTGAAACTGGAATCGCTGCCTTTGAAATCGAAGCGGGTGGTGACTTCCCGATTGGCCTGGTCGACCGCGTTGGAAAGTTCGTGACTGTCGACTTCTGAAACCACGTCAAACGACGGCATGTTTATGCTCCGGCCTTAAAAGGAAGCGAACGGTAGCGCGGACCGCCAGCGGCATAAATGGCATTCGCCAAGGCCGGAGCAAAAGTCGGAACGCCGGGTTCGCCAAGACCGGTAGAACGATAATCCTGGCCGATGAATTCCACGTTAATCACGGGTGGCGCTTCCTGGATGCGCAGCACCGGATAATCGTGGAAGTTGGAATTGATGACGGCGCCGTCCTTGAAGCGCACTTCGGTACGCAAGGCAAATCCCAGCCCCATGATCACGGCACCTTCCATCTGCGCCGCGGCGATATCGGGGTTCAGCACCAGCCCGCAATCCACTGCACAATCAACCCGCAAAACCTTGATGTTGTCGCCGTCTCGTTCGGCATGCACCACCATGGCGGTGTAGCTGTTGTAACTGTGATGCACGGCGATACCCAGGCCCTGGCCGGCCGGCAGAGTTTTGCCCCAGCTGCCCATTTCAGCGGCTTTATTCACCACGGCGAGTGAGCGCTGAGCCGCTTCGACTTGCTCGGGATCTTTGTTGTTGGCATAGATGGACCGATACAGGTCCAGCGGATCCTTGCCGGCTTTTTCCGCCAACTCATTGGTGAACACGTTGATCGCAAAGCCCCAGAAAATGTCGTACACCGCGCGGTACCAGCCGATACGGGTGTGCGCAATGGCCTCACCAGATTCGATGCGCACATGCTCAATGCCGTAGGGGTGCTTGATGATGCGTACCAGCTCGCCTTCCCCCGGCCGGGTTACGGTGGGATTGAACAAGGACGAAATCGGTGGAAAGGCGGCGCGATGCAGCCAGGCGGTCAGCTGCCCATCTTTATCCAGTGCCGCTTCAATGTGCTGTGCGCTGCAGGAATGATAGTAACCGGTGCGCGTATCTTCTTCGCGTGACCAGGTCAGCTGCACTGGCGCTTTGACGGCCTGGGACAGAGCCACCGCTTCGGTGACGTAGTCACACTGGAATTTACGGCCAAAAGCGCCACCCGCCATCATCACGTGCACGATGATGTCCTGCTCTTCCCGCCCGAGCAGGGCGGCAATCGTACGTTGAATGCCTTGAGGATCCTGGGTGGAAGCCCAGATTTCGCAGCGATCGTCGGTTACCCAGGCGGCACTGGCCATGGGTTCCATGGGTGAGTGCGACAGATGTCCACCCACATAAGTGCCGGACAAGCGCACCGTGCCATCGGCCAGAGCCTGATCGGGTGTGCCGCGTTCAAACACTTTCTCGCCCGGTGCTTCTACATGCTTGACCAGTTCAGCTTTGTAAGCTTCGGTTTCATAGCTGCCATGCGGCCCGGCTTCCCAGTCGATCTGCAGTTTTTTCGCGCCCTCCAGTGCCAGCCAGGAATTATCGGCCACCACCGCCACGCCACCAACGGTGCCGTAGGGATCTTCAAAACGCGGAATCTCCAGTACGGCGGTAATACCCTGCATGCCTTCAAGCGCTGAAGCATCGAAAGACTTCACACTGCCACCCATTACCGGAACATGCCGCACGGCACCGTACTTCATGCCGGGCAGTTTTACATCTGCGCCGTAGGTGCGCTCACCGGTGACGATCTCAGCCTGATCGTGACGCTGCAAAGGCTTACCAATGTAGCGGAACTGCTCGCGGGTTTTCAGTGTGGGGTCTGCGGGTACGGGTAGTGTGGCGGCGAGGCTGGCAAGTTCGCCGTAGCCCATTACGCGGTTGTCGCGCGTATTGGTGACCTGGTGATTGTGAGCCTTGCATTCAGCTGCCGGAATAGCCCAGCTTTGTGCAGCGGCCGCAACCAGCATTTCGCGCCCGGCCGCCCCGGCCTTGCGCATGGGTTCCAGCATTTCATTGATGCTGCGTGAACCGCCGGTACCTTGCGGGCCGTATTTATCCTTGTGGCCATCGGCCTGCAGCACTTTGACCCGCGACCAGTCGGCTTCCAGTTCATCGGCAACAGCAGCGGGTAATGCGGTGCTGATGCCCTGGCCCATTTCACAACGGCCACACCAAAGGGTGGTGTCACCGTTCTCAGCGATATGCAGCCAGGCGTTGGGAGCGAAGCCTGCTTCGTCGCCAGCAGCCAGAGTGCCCAATGGGAAAGAGACAGCGATGGTCAATCCGCCCAGCGCCAATCCCGAGCTTTTGAGAAAGTCGCGGCGATTCAATGAGGTGTTGCTCAGTAAGGAGTTCATCTCAAGCTTCCTTCATCGACTGTGCGGCATCAAGAATGGCCGACCGTATGCGCACATAGGTGCCGCAGCGGCAAATGTTGCCCTGCATGGCGGCATGGATTTCATCCACGCTGGGGTCGGGATTTTTGCTGAGCAGATCCGCTGCAGACATGATCTGACCTGCCTGACAGTAACCGCATTGCGGCACATTGTTTTTCAGCCAGGCGATCTGCAAGGGGTGGCTGCCATCGGTCGACAGGCCTTCGATGGTGGTGACGCTCTTGCCAAAGGCCGCGCTGACCGGCGTAACGCAGGATCGTACGGCCTCGCCATCGATATGCACCGTGCAGGCGCCACAGAGCGCCATGCCCCAACCGTATTTGGTACCCGTGAGTTCCAGGGTGTCACGCAGGAACCACAATAATGGCATTTCTGCGGGCACATCGGCGACGGTATCCTGGCCGTTGATGGTGATGGTATTGCTCATGCACTTACTCCTGAAGACTGATCGAGCTATTCCTGCACTCACGCAGAACAGGAATATACCAGCAATAACTGAAATGCCGAAAAACAGAGGGTGATTCAGGGCGAGCGAATAGCCAGCCAGACAAAAACCACCAGAAAGGAAGTGACCCCCGCAGAGAGGGCAACCATGAAGCTGGTGTAGGCGACCTGCAAGAGGCCAAACTTCTTGTTCAGCACGCTGCCGAGACTATGAATGTTGCGAATCATGGTGTCGTAGGTCAGCATCCGGTCTTGCATCAGCTCCTCCATACCGCTGACGAAGTCGGAGCTTGACATATTGGCGAAGTTGCCAAAAAACAGGATGTTGCCTTTACTGTTCTTGAGATCAGAGAGGGTAATCGGGTCACGACTGACGCGCGGGCGTGCAGCCAATATCGCAAATACCATCGAGATCATGCTGCCCACCAGCAGCAGCATGGTGGGTAACAGCAACCAGGGGTTTGAATCCAGCTTGGGCGCCACTGAAGCAAGTATGATGGACATGATGATGCCGTTGATACTGATCATCATATTGGCCTTGTTATCGGCCAGGCTGGTGAGGTCCATCTGAACGCGGTAGGAACTCTTGAACAGGGTTTCGATGCCGCGCGCACTGCCGGGCAATTTTACTGGCGCGTCTTCAGGCTCCGCGGACGCAGTGGCTTGTAAGGCTGGCTGTTGAGCATCGGCACCCGATTCGGGTTGGGCGCCGGGCGCCGCCTCCGGACGGGTTTCTTCTTCAATCAGCTTGATGGCTTTTTCCAGGTCCGACTGGACTCGCAGCAATTGCTTTTCAGCTTCTTTAAAATCGTTTGCCATGTCCCCGCCCGCCATTCGCATGGATAATCCCGATATCATAGCTCATGTAAGTGGCAGCTTTTTTTGCAGAGAGGCATCGCCCGGGTTCATGGCAAAATCTCGGCACCGCTGTTCAATATTCTGAATTTTAGAAAGCAGGAGTAAGTTTGTGAGTATTTCCCTATACGATGCCTCGGTCGCTTCCTATTTGCAGATTGTTCCCGCTGTCAGCGCCGTGATGAACAAGGCTGCAGAACATTTCACGGCGCAGGGCACCGACCTGGACCAATTGCTGGAAACGCGTCTGCATCCCGACATGTTGCCCTTGCGGTTCCAGCTGCTGTCGGTGGCGCACCATTCCATTGATGTCATCGACGCCATTCACAGCGGGGTGTTCGGTCCTGGCGGTTACGATGCTACGGTGAGCTTCGCGGATGTGCAGGAACGACTGGAAACTGCCCGGAAAGACCTCGCCGCGCTGGATGTGGACGAAGTCAATCAGCTGTCGGGCAGGCCGGTGGCTTTCATCATGGGTGACCTGAACCTGCCTTTTACAGCGGAAAACTTTGTGCTGAGCTTCTCCCTGCCCAACCTGTATTTCCACGCCGCCACGGCTTACGACATTTTTCGTCAACAGGGTTTGCCGCTGGGTAAAAAAGACTTCCTGGGCAAGTTGCGCATCACCCGCCAGCAGAAGGGGTGAATTAAATGCCGAAGCAATTAACCATCGTTGTGGCGTCGGTAGCCGCACTATTGTTGACGTGGATGGTGGTATTCCGCGGTCCCGAAACGGCCGCACCGCCGCCAGCGAACCCGGTGTCGCCGGGTGAGACAACCGCAACTGCAGAGCAGCGTGTCAGCGCTCTGGCGGATGAATATGTTCGCGATTATTTTGACCACTTCCCGGAACAGGCGCTGATCTGGGGCGCACCGGACCCGGATCCCGCCCGACTGACTGACAACGCCCTGGAATCCCGGGCCCGCTGGCAAATCCTGCAACAGGATCTACTGGCCAAGCTCACTGAAATTGACCTTGCCATACTCAGTGATCCGGCGGTCATCATTACCGCGAATCTGCTGCGCAACCAGTTGCAGA
>JBGTHE010000476.1:0-7774 GCA_041746335.1 Lysobacterales bacterium
CACAAGGAGGAGCGACAGGATGTCGCGACAGGCCCGACCGAGCAGGACGCGAGTCGGGCCGTGACGCAGGGGCGACCGAGGCCCGAGGGCAGCCCGAAGGGCCAAGGACCAGAATCGGAAGCTCTTACCGCCGTCGGGCTCGTTGAGAAAATTGGCGGGATACCAACAGACCTAGATCGGGCTATTCAGGAGTGGCGCCAAAAGAACGTGGGAAGTCCAGCTTGCTGGACCAAGGCCCGGGACCATTGCCCTGATAGCCACCGGGCACCTAGCCACCACGCGAGCCGTTGGCCGCAGCCTGCCCGAAAATTGACTCCGCTAGTCCCATTCGGGCATGTGCCCCCGGCCGAGCTACCTATAATCCAACTTGACAATTAGCGCCTGAAAAACTCAACGGAGGTAGCGATGATAGCGTTCCGGGTAAACGGCTCAGCAGTGGAGTTTGAAGGCGACGGGCAGACACCCCTGTTATGGGTACTTCGCGATCATCTCAAGTTGAAAGGAACCAAATACGCCTGTGGCATAGGCCTGTGTGGCGCGTGCTCAGTACACATCGACGGCGCTTTGCAGCGCTCCTGCACCATTCCAGTCGCCAGCCTGGGCGGAAAATCCGTTACCACCATCGAAGGTCTCGCGCCCAGTGAACAGCGTTTGCATGTGGTGCAGCTAGCCTGGCTGGAGGCAGATGTTCCGCAGTGTGGCTACTGCCAGGCCGGCCAGATCATGGCTGCAGCGGACTTGCTGGCGCGCATCCCTCAACCCACCGATGCCGACATCGACCACAGTATGAGCAATATATGCCGCTGCGGCACTTATGTGCGCATCCGCAAGGCCGTGCATCGTGCAGTTGAGTTGCAAGGAGGAGCCAGCACATGAAGCTGCGAGCTCGAGACGATTCACAACAGCCCCTCAGCCCGTCCCGCCGCCGTTTGCTGATTGGCGGTTTGTCCGCAACGGGTGGCTTGTTGCTGGGTTGGCCTTTGACTGGCCTTCCGTCAGCGGATGCATTGGGAGCCACGGCCAACAAGATTGGCTACTTTGTGGAAATCAGACCAAATGGTGATGTGATCATTGGCGTAGCCCAGCCGGAAATGGGGCAGGGCGTTCGCACTTCCTTGCCTATGTTGGTAGCCGAAGAGCTGGATGTGGACTGGTCCAGCGTAAAAATCGAACAAATGCCCCTGGGCATTATGAAAACTCCCGAAGGAATGACCTGGAAATACGGTGGCCAGGGTGCGGGCGGTAGTACCAGCATTACCAGCGCCTGGCCGTTCTTGCGGGAAGTAGGTGCATCAGCGCGCCGTCAATTGATTCATGCAGCTGCGCAACGCTGGGAAACGGATCCGGCGCAGTGCCACACAGAGCCGGGGTATGTGGTCTGCGATTCTTTGAATCAGAAGCTCTCGTATGCCGAGTTGGTGGCAGAAGCTGCGGCTTTACCCATTCCGGAAGAGCCCGTTGCGTTGAAGGCGGCAGCTGACTATCGCATCGTGGGCCAACCCAAATCTGTTATCGACGCGCGGGATATCGTTACCGGCAAGGCGCGTTATGGCCTGGACACCGAGGTGCCCGGGATGAAGTACGCGTCAATTGAACGCTGCCCTTACCTGGATGGAGCCATGGCCAGCATGGATGACACCGCAGCAAGGGCTGTACCTGGCGTGCTGGATGTGTTTGTCATTAATGGTCCCAAGCCGGGTGAGTCTTATTTCATTCTGGCCAGTGGAGTAGCGGTAGTGGCCGATTCCACCTGGGCCGCTTTGCAGGGCCGCAAGGCTCTGCAGATCGAATGGACGCGCGGTCCGCACAGCAATGAAAGTACTGAAACATTCTGGCAGCAGTGCAATGACCTGCTCGCCGGGTCAGGGCAGGTAGTGCGGAATGATGGCGATCTGGATGTGGCTATGAATGGGGCTGCACAGCAGGTCGTCGCGCGATACCAGCAACCGTATGTGAATCATGCTCCACTTGAGCCACAGAATTGCTTTGCACATGTGCAGGAAAACCAGGCACGCATCATCGCGCCCACACAGATGCCATCGGGCGCCAGCCGCGCGGTTAATGAAGTAACCGGAATCGATCGCGAATTCATCAGCGTCGAAATGACCCGTGTCGGTGGTGGTTTTGGCCGGCGCCTGACCAATGACTACGTGGCTGAGGCTGCACTGGTTTCCAGGCAATCTGGCGGATTACCGATACAGCTGGTTTGGACCCGCGAAGATGATATGCAACATGATTTCTTTCGCCCTTCAGGCTTGCATGAGCTAAAGGCTGCGCTGGATGCACAGGGCAAAATTACCGGCTGGACGCACCGCCTTGCCAGCGCCAGCAAGTATTATCGCAGGCCGGATGTAACAGCTGAGGGAATGTTCGAAGCAGAACTTTACGTGGACGATTTCCCCGCTGGCATGGTGGAGAATCTTCGCATCGAATGGCTGGCCGTGCAGTCGGGCGTGCCTCGCGGTTCCTGGCGGGCGCCAGCGCATACCGTCAATGCCTTCGTTGTGCAGTCCTTCCTGGATGAAGTGGCGCATGCCTCTGGCCAGGATCCGCTGGCGCTGCGGCTGGCCCTGTACGGCGAGAATCGTGAATTGCTTTATGGCCAGCACGGTGGTCCGACATTTAACCCCTGGCGCTTGTCGCGCCTGCTGCAGCATATCGCCAAAGAGATTGATTACTCGCGCGAGCGGCCGAAAGGTAGTGCAGTGGGTATCGCCTCGCATTTTACTTTCGGCGGATACGCAGCACATGCAGTGGAAGTTCGCGTGGGGGCAATGGGCGAACTGGCAATCGAACGCATCGTGGCAGCAGTGGATTGCGGAGTGGTGATTAATCCTCGCGGTGTTGAAGCGCAGCTACAGGGTGGCACAGTCGATGGCCTGAGTACCGCGCTCAATCTGCAGATTACAGTCAAGGACGGGCAAATCCAGCAAAGCAACTTCCACGATTATCCCTTACTGCAACTGGCGGCCGTGCCGAAAAATGTTGAGTGCCACATTCTGCCTTATGGTGATGTGCCGACCGGTATGGGTGAGATGGGTATTCCCACGCTGGCACCGGCGCTGACCAATGCGATCTTCAATGCTTCAGGTGTGCGGATTCGCAACTTACCGATTCTGGATCAGTTGCAGAAGGCGATGGTTTGAGGTGGCACGGCTAACATCCGGACCAGCGCAAGAGATGGAATCGAGAGGACTAACCCACCCTGGACGAGTCTTGCCAGCCACCCAATTGCTATTTTTCAATCCCGTAAACGCAGCCGAGTGACGACCGAGTGCAGGCGAAATGAGCGACAGGGATGTCGCGAAAGGCCCGCCCGAGCAGGAGCGTTTCGGGCCGGTCGCCGGAACGACCGAGGAGCGAGGGAAGCCCGAAGGGCCAAGGCCCGGGATTGAAAAATAGCAATTGGGTGGCTGGCACTCGCGCTACAACACCTTGCAAATGTTCAAAGCCCAAGTTGATTGAGTACAATCACCCATTCTTCAAAACGACGGAACCCGTTCGCTGAATTCCATGCATCTCGGCACCGCAGCCCTGCTGAAATTCTACGCAGCCCACCGCAACGACAAGTCGCTGGTGCTCGTCACCATCATCGGTACCGCTGGGTCTACCTATCGCAAGACCGGGGCCATGATGCTGATTTCCAGCAATCATGAGTATGTCGGCATGATTTCCGGTGGTTGCCTGGAGGGGGATCTGCTGCACCATGCCGATGAAGTGTTTGCCAGCGGCCAGGCGCGCAAGGTGACCTACGACATGCATGCCGGCGATGACCTGGTCTGGAGCCTCGGAATAGGCTGTGATGGCATCATTCACTTGCTGTTGCAACGGCTGGAGCAGGAACAAAGCTTTCCATTGCTGGATTGGCTGAGCGATTCTATGCTCGCTCGCAAGCCCGTTATCATGGCCCTGTCCGTCGCCGAGCAGACCACTCAGCCTGGTCTTGGCGAGATTGCCGTTTTGAACAGCAATGCACAATCTTTCGGCGATCCACAGCTGGTTCGAATAGCCACTGAGGCTGTGCTGTCCGGCTGGCCGGGCTGGCGTTACAAACAAGCAGAACCCGGCTGTTTGCTGATCCAGATCACACCAGAGCCCAGCCTGCTGGTCTGTGGTGCTGGGCCAGACGCAGTGCCCGTAGTCTCGCAGTTTGTTGATCTGGGTTGGGAGTGCCGGGTGGTGGATCACCGGGCTTCGTATGCCAGTCCAGGCCGGTTCGCAGAAGAATGCATCACATTGGTCAGTCGACCCGAGCAAATGCACCTGGTGGTTGAGCTGGCGCACATTGATGCCGCCATCATCATGGCGCATCACCTGGAGAACGATGCAGCCTATTTGCGTCAGCTGGCACCCCTTCGCGGTAGTGAGCAACAACCAGGCAGCCTCACCTACCTGGGTGTATTGGGTCCTGCAGCGAGGCGAAATAAATTGTGTGGAATGGCGGCTTGTGCGCCAGAGTTGGTACACGGTCCGGTGGGCCTGGACATCGCTGCGGAGTTGCCAGAAGCGATTGCGCTGTCCATAGCGGCCGAAGTTCACGCGGTTCTCAATCAGCGCAACGGGTTGTCGCTGACGCACAAAATCAGCACTGTACGGCGGTGAAAAGCCTGGGGGCCATTCTGCTGGCGGCGGGCAGCTCCAGCCGTCTGGGGCAATCCAAGCAGTTATTGCAAATTGAGGGTGAGCCGCTGGTCCGTATACAAGCCAGTAAACTGCTGGCCCTTGATCCTGCTTGCGTCGTGGTGGTCACGGGCGCAGAACAGGCCGCGGTTGAGCAATGTTTGAAGGGACTGGAGTTGCAATGCGTGCACAACGCCAACTGGCAAGAGGGTATGGGCAGCTCTTTGGCCTGTGGCATCGCGGCCATGCCGGAACGGGTTCGGGGAGCGCTATTGATGCTTTGCGATCAATGGAAAGTTACAACACTCGACTTGCACGCCCTGACCGAGACCTGGGAGCGCTCACCTGCCACAGCGGTTATCGCACAGTGGAATGAAGAATCACCCGGAAACCCCATAAAAACGACTTCAGGCCCCCCGGTGGTATTCCCCAGGGCCCTGTTTTCCCGCCTGATCCAGCTACGCGGAGACCGCGGCGCGCAGCAGATTCTGAAGAAATACAAAGCGGGCGTTCAGCGCATTGACTTGCCCGATGCTCGGTTCGACATAGACCAACCCTCCGATCTGGCCTAGAAGCCCCGATTTCTCGCCATTCCGCTGATGTTGCGAGGCCCTTGCGATTGACCCACATCAGTTCCGAGTTGCGGGACAGCGACTACAATCGAACCCAAATCCTAATTGATGACAAATGACGCATGAATACAGCAAACAAGCCTTCAGCCACGATCAGATCATGGGTTCCATTCGCTTATGGTTTCCGGCCCTTCTTCCTGCTGTGTGGCTGGTTCGCGGTGTTCAGCATGGGTGCCTGGCTGTTGATTTTTTCGGAGGGCATGTTATCCACAGCTAGTTTGCCGCTGCACCTTCTGCACGGGCATGAAATGCTGTTTGGCCTGGTCAGCGCTGCGATTGCAGGATTTCTGCTGACCGCAGTCCCGAGCTGGACCGGCACCCGTGGTTTTGGGGGCATACCTCTGGTGATTCTGACACTGCTCTGGTTGCTGGGCCGTGTAGCCTTCCTGCTTTCGGCGCAACTTCCTTTTGCCTGGGTGGCGGTGGCCGAATTGGCCTTCCTGCCTTTACTGGCTTTGCTGATCGCGCCGCCCTTGATTCGGTCGCGCAATCGCAATACACCCCTGCTGGGGGTGCTGGTATTGCTGTGGATCGCTGACTTCATGTTCATCATGGCGATGCACGGTTCCAATGGCGCCCTGGCCTCCCGCAGCCTTCTCGCTACCCTCAATGTTGTTCTGTTGCTGATTACCATCATCGGTGGGCGCATCGTTCCAGCCTTCACGGGCAGTGCCTTCAGCAAAGCAGGAATCCACGCGGTGATGCGCAGCTGGCCGTGGCTGGAGGGCGTGGTCATCGTCCTGATGGTGTTGATGCTGGTGGTTGATCTTTGGGGCCCCGGGGTCAAAATCGCCGGTGCCGTTGCAGGCTTGGCGGGATTGGCGCAATTGCTGCGTTTGTCTGGCTGGAACGGTTGGCGAACTACCAAAGAGCCCATTGTCTGGATTTTGCACGCAGGCTATGCCTGGATTCCATTGGGTTTGTTGCTCAAAGCAGGTTTCCTTCTGGTCGGATTTCCCTGGGCTGCATTCTGGACGCACGCTCTGAGCGCTGGAGCGGCTGCAACCATGATACTGGCCGTGATGTCCCGAGCGTCCTTAGGGCATAGTGGCAGGCCGCTGGAGGTGGCTCCCATCATGGCTTGGTCCTACGGTCTGTTGCTTTCGGCAGTGCTGGTGCGGGTATTCGGTGTCAGCGTTTTACCTTTTGCTTATTCCGTAACAATACAGCTGGCCGGTGGCCTGTGGATCATCGCCTGGTTAATTTATGCGGTGGTTTACACGCCCATCCTGCTGCTGCCACGTGTGGATGGCAAACCGGGCTAGTGAAAGTCTTAATCAGTCCGAGTTTCATTAGTCCCGAGACAATCAGAGTATGTAACGACTCAGATCTTCATTGCCGGCCAGCGCTTCCAGATGCTGGTTAACGTAGGTGGCATCGATGCTGAATTTATCACCAGAACGATCGGGTGCTTCGTATGATATGGAATCAAGCAAGCGCTCCAGCACGGTGTGTAAACGCCTTGCACCAATGTTTTCAGTAGTCTCGTTCACCTGCCAGGCGATTTCAGCGATGCGCCGCACACCATCTTCGGTGAACTTCAGGTCTACGCCCTCAGTTCCCATCAGAGCTGTGTACTGCTCCGTCAGGGAAGCATGAGGCTCTGTCAGAATGCGGGTGAAATCGCCTACTTCCAGTGCCCGCAGTTCGACCCGTATGGGTAAACGGCCTTGCAATTCCGGAATCAGGTCTGAAGGCTTGGCCAGGTGAAAAGCCCCTGAGGTGATGAACAGCATGTGGTCGGTTTTGACCATGCCGTAGCGGGTGGACACGGTGCAACCTTCCACTAACGGCAGCAAGTCACGCTGTACGCCTTCGCGAGAAACATCGGCGCCAGAAAACTCAGCGCGCTTGGTAACCTTGTCGAGTTCGTCAATAAAGACAATGCCGTTCTGTTCGGCGTTGAACAGCGCCTGTTGTTTGATCTCGTCGTCATTGATCATGTGAGTTGCTTCATCGTCAACCAATATCGGCAGGGCGTCCTTGATTTTCATCTTGCGCTTCTGTGTTTTCTGCCCGCTCAGGTTCTGGAACATGCCCTGCAACTGGCTGGCCATTTCCTCCATGCCCGGCGGCGTCATGATCTCCACGCCCATCTGCGAGGCTACATCAAACTCGATTTCCTTGTCATCCAGCTCGCCACGCACCAGTTTCTGGCGCATTTTCTGGCGAGTGCGCGCCATCGATTCGTCTTGTTCAATAGGTTCATTGGCAAAGCCTACGCTGTGGCTGCGCTGTGGTAACAGCACATCCAGCACCCGATCGTATGCGCCGTCCTGCGCCCTGGAGCGCACTTTGCCCATGGCTTGTTCACGTGTCATTTTCACAGCAGAGTCCACCAGATCACGGATGATGGATTCCACATCCTTGCCTACATAACCCACTTCGGTGAACTTGGTGGCTTCAACCTTGATAAACGGGGCATTGGCCAGATGGGCCAGGCGTCGGGCAATTTCGGTTTTGCCCACGCCGGTAGGGCCAATCATCAGAATATTCTTGGGCGTGATCTCACCCCGCAGACT
>JBGTHE010000477.1:0-8491 GCA_041746335.1 Lysobacterales bacterium
CGCCGGGCAATGCCGACATCTTTTCCTGCAGTCGTGCAGCCACATCCAGATCGCTTTCTTCCCGAGCATCCCAGTTTTCCAGCAGGACCATTGCGCGGGCACTATTGACTTCAGAACCGCCCCAATTCCCGGGAATACGGGTTAAAGATCGTTGAACAGATTTACCTTCACCCATTTCTTCCTGCAACAGGGCCTCCAACTGCCGGGCATAACCGTCCATATACTCCAAGCTCGCACCTTCCGGCGCTCGCAGCGTTACCCAGAACGCCCCGCGGTCTTCTGCGGGCGCATATTCCGAAGGTAAAATCATCACCATCCACCCGGAATAAGCCGTCAGAATCAATACAATGGCTATGGCTATCGCTGGATACCGGATGATGCCCGCCAGCCATTTCCGGTATTTGGCAGCAATTTTCTGGAACACCATGTCGACACGGTGCGCCAGCCCGCTGCGCAAGGCTTTACCGCTGAGCATCTTGGAACAGAGCATGGGCGTCAGGGTCAGTGCCACCAGGGCGGAGAACAACACCGCTACTGCCAGGGTGATACCAAATTCGCGGAACAGCCGGCCTATGTCGCCGTCTATAAAAGAGAGGGGCACAAACACTGCAACCAACACCATGGTCGTGGCGATGACGGCAAACCCAATTTCACGTGATCCTTCCATGGCGGCCAGCAGTGGCTGTTCACCCAGTTCAATGCGCCGGTAAATATTCTCCAGCACGATGATGGCGTCATCAACGACCAATCCAATTGCCAGCACCAGACCCAGCAGGGTCAGTATGTTGATGGTGTAGCCCAAAGCAGCCATAACAATAAATGTGGCGACTACAGAAACAGGCACTACCAGTGCCGGGATCAGCATGACCTTCAAAGAGCCCAAAAAGAGATAAATGACTATCAGAACAAGAGCGATGGCCACAAACAGGGCTATATAAACTTCCTTCATGGAAGCTTCGATAAACTCAGCCCGGTCGAAGTTGACCGCCAGCACCATCTCCTCGGGCAGATCCGAAGTAATGGCTTCTATCTCGGCCCTCACTCCACGCGATACGGCCACGCTGTTGGCCTTCGATAGTTGTTCAATTCCCATCGTTACCGCGGGCTGGCCATTTGCTCGGGCAATACTGCGTTCGTTCTCTGCACCAATACGCACATCCGCTACTTCCGCCAGGCGGATGACCTTGCCGTCAGAGCTTCGGCCGATCACCAGCTGACGAAAGTCGTCCTCTGTGGTAAAGCCAGTTGAGGTTCGAAGGGTAAACTCGCGGGTTTGGGACTCCAGTCGCCCGGCCGGTAATTCGACATTTTCCGCGCGCAAAGAGCTTTCCACATCAGCAACAGTCAGGCTGCGGGCGGCCAGTGCTTCGCGATCCAGCCACAGGCGCATCGCATAGCGCCGGGAGCCGGAGATACGCACGCGCGCCACGCCGGGAACTGAGGAGAAGCGGTCCACCAGGTAGCGCTCGGCGTAGTCAGTGAGTTCCAGCCCACTGTAAAAAGGGGAAGTCAGCACCAGCCAGAGCACCGGCTCGGAAGTGCTGTCCGATTTGGCAATTTGCGGAGGATCTGCTTCCTGCGGCAACTGACCGAGCACGCGTGCAACACGATCGCGTACATCGTTAGCCGCGGCGTCCACATCCCGTTCGACATTGAATTCGATTCGAATATCAGAGCGCTCATCTCGACTGGTGGAATCCAGTGCCTCAATGCCCTCAATGCCGGCAATCACGTCTTCGATGACTTGTGTGACCTTGGTTTCAATAACCTCTGCAGATGCGCCACGATAGGTGGTTTCTACCGAAACGATCGGGCGGTCAATGTCGGGATACTGCCGCACCGGCAATTTCGACAAAGCTGCCAAACCCAGTATCACCAGTAACAGGGAAATTACCGTGGCAAATACCGGTCTGCGTACAGAGAGATCGGAAATGAACATGTTTTCAGCCTTATCCTGCTGCCGCAGAAACGGCATTGACCGTTTGGCCGGGACGCACTTTTTGGGTGCCCTCAGTGATAACCCGTTCACCTGAACTCAGTCCGCTGATTATCTCGACTTCACCCGGCCTGCGCCGGCCAGTCTGCACTTCGCGCAAACTGACTACATTGGCCTCGTCGAGGGTGTAAACGAACTGTTTGCTACGCTCGGGAACGATGGCTTCTTCCGGCACCATCAGGGCACTGACATCTTCTCGCAACAGCGAAACGGTGAGGAACATGCCTGGCCGCAATTGGCCATCATCGTTGGGCAGAATGGCGCGAACGGAAATGGTTCGGGTTACCGGATTGACGCGGGTATCCACCGAAATCACTTCTCCGCGAAACTGGATATCGGGCCAGGCCGCGCTGTACGCATTTACAGCCAATCCGGGTTGAAGCCGGGCGAGAAAAACTTCAGGGACCTCAAAATCCAGTTTGATCCGCGATGTATCGTCCAAGGTGGTAATGACAGTATTGGTATCAACGATGGAGCCTAAACTGACCCGGCGCAGGCCAAGGCGGCCGGAAAACGGCGCACGGATTACGGTCTGTACCAGGCGCGATTGCGCGGCGTGCACGTTGGCCTGATCTGACTCCTGTTTGGCTTTGAGTTGCTCCAACTGCGATGCAGCTACCACATTGGTTTTGTAAAGCTCTTCCGAGCGTTTCAACTGGCTGGCGGATTCTACCAGGGCCGCTTTGGCGAAGGCCACTGCAGCCAGCTGTGCGGCGTTTTCCAGTTCAACCAGGACCGTATCTTTTTCCACCCATTGGCCTTCATCGAAGTGGATGGCCGTAATGGCCGCGGTGATTTCAGCCCGTACATCAATCGCTTCATTGGCACGTGCATTACCCAAAGCTTCGGCTGATAAAGGAAAGGAACGTATCTCGGCAGTGCGGACCAACACCTCGACCAGCGGCGCATTTGCTGCTGAGCCAACACCCTGGGCCTGGGTTGCCGACGCTGATGCCAATAGAAAAATCACCAGCACCGGAATGAAGTCATACCGCTTGATAAACACCATCACCTTCCACTGTGAGAAAAAACGGCCTGGACTGCTCACGAATCCCGCGGTCTATTCTACGGACATTGATCATGAAAAACCTGTGGTTTCACCCCTAGTTACCCGGTGTTGAGCCACGGTCGCGTAACTCGATCGCTGCCCTGGCATCGGCGCAAGGCTGTTTGCTGACCAGCAATCGATCGGACATGGATTTGAACAATACCGACAAACCAGCAGTTGCGACCATGGCGCTGCCACTGATGGCTCCTCGTGTGACATCCAGTTGCATTGCCGGGTTCAATAAGGTGCCGCCAATCTTGAAAAACGGATTTACGACACTGCCTGCGCTGATGCCCAGGCCCTTCTGGGCTACGGTGCGGAAATTCAGACTGATCTGCTCGGTGGCAAGATCAACTTCGCCTTCGCTAAAAGCGGTGATCTGGTCGGTCTGTATGACGACCGGTGCGAGTTTCATTTTGCCGTTCGCAAAGTCGGCGGCGTATACCGCGCATTTGAGTTCCGTGTACTGGCTTTTCTTCGAGAGTGGATTCAGAGTAGTAAAAATCTGAGTCAGCAAATCCGAGAAAATCAGACTCAGGCCACTGTTTGAGATACGTCCTTTTTCTGAATACCATCGCACCCTCCCGGTCAAAGACTGCGCCAGCGTCTGCCAGTTTTTCCCAGTGCCCGCCATATCCACCTCGATATCGGCTGACGGCAGTGAGGCTGCATTCAGTCCGCTGACTCCGAACTGTCCCAATTTCAGATCTTCTGCCAAAGCTTTGAAGCTGATTTCGGTTTGATCGCCCCTTTTTTGACTACTGAGCCGGCCACTGTACTGCCCCTCTTTGATCCCCCGGAAAGCAAATCGATTCAGCTGCAGTGACTGCTGTTGGAGGTTGAATTGCAGACCCACTTCGCGGAATTCATTACTGCTTAGCAGCAAGCGGTCAATCTGGATATCCAGCGACAGATCCACGGCTGAATCCCCGAACAGGTCTATAGTTTTGGGGCTGAACAAATGTCCGTTTTGATTGTTGGCTGGATCGCGGGGTTGCAGCTTTTTATTTTGTTGCAGACCTGACCAGTATTGTTCTGCTGGAACAAGATCCAAAACCTTCGACTTGATTTTGCCCGAAATTTGAGGACGCTCGGTCATGGCGAAATCGAGATCCCCAACCAACCTGTTCTCGCCCTGGCTTAGAAAAATATCGTTAGCAGTGAAGTCTGCTTTTGATCCACTAACGGAAAAATTTACCGCCATCGGGTGGGCGTCCAGAAAAGGCTTAATCCAGTCATAATAAAGGTTTACGTCCCGGATGTGAGCTTCTACGTCAAGGTCGAATCTGCCCGCTTCGGTCCACTCTGACATGCTCCCCGAAGCTGCCAGATTGAGCGGTTCCGAGCGGAATTGCAGGGCCTTGAAAACATCGCCCGCTGGCTGACGCTGCCACTCACCGTTCAGGGCGAAGGGTCCCGGGTTGAACTGGTCACTCAATGCTGGCCAGAGTTGCGCCAGATCTTCGCTCTGCATGGTCCACTGAGCTGAGCTTCCCATCAGGCCCTCGCTTAGCTGCAAATCGGCGTCAAGCCGAGCCTGACTTTGGCCCAGAACAACTTTCACACCCTCCAAAATCGTGTGATGACGTCCATCCAAGCGCATTTCGCCCCTGGCTGTTAAGGGCAGATCCGGTAATTCGGGCAATGGCAGCAAATCCTTCGCCATGCCCAGGCTTTGCAATGACAGATCAAACTGTGCATTCACAATCGAAGGTCTTTGAATATCGGGAATCTGGCCGGACAAACTGAACTTCAACCCGGCCAGGCTGCCTTCCGTCACGCTGAATTGCAGGCCTTTGTCGGGCCGGCTCAGATCAGCAGCGAATGACAAAGGCTGGGCTGGGAGTTCGGCCAGTCCCAGCCATTTTGCAGTGCCAGCCAAGTCCGCTACCTGCAGACGCGACCTGACCTCACTTCCCTCGAACCCCCTGTTCAGATTCATATTGCCCGACAGGTTCAGGCTGTCCCCGGCCAGTTTCAGATCAAGTTGCTTAATGGCCATGCGCCCGTCCTGTTGGTTCAAACTGGCCTGTAAACGCAAGGGCCGTTCCTGCCCGAGCTGATTACCCAATTGGCCGTCGGCCTTCAACCGGATCTCGTCAGCGGTGATTTTCGACAACTGCAGACTGAGGGTCGTTTTGCCCAGGGGCAGCATTTCTGCGTCTGAAGCTTCAAGCCAGGGCTGAAGGTTGGCACTTAGCAGGTCAACTTCCAGGGCGCTGCCTGAAAAACCCGGGCCCGCTCCGATGTGCCCGCGCGCGGTGATCTCGTCTGTCCCGGTTTGCAGGGAAAAATGTTTCAGGTCCGTCTGACTGTCAACAATATCGGCTTTGAGTTGAATCGCAAACGGACGCGGCACCAACCAGTCCTGGCCAAACGTGCGTGCCAGCGCATCCAGATTCGGACCCTGAATTTGCAGCTCCACCCGGCCTTGATCCGGCGCCACCCAACGGTCTAGTTCACCCTGCCCCTGAATTTCCAGGTTGCCCAAATCAGCAGCGATGCTCAGGTGCATTCGACCCTGATTCTCCGGATCAATGATTTGCAGCTTTGCATCAAAAGCACCTTCGCTGAAATCCGGCAATGCCAACCAGTCGGTGACAAGAGCAAATTCGGGACCGCTGAATCGCAATTCCAGGTTGGCGCCTTTTCCGTGCCGAAAATTCTCGATGCTGCCTGTGCTGCGCAAATGCACTTCGCCGGCTTGCAATTCGATTTCATGTTGCAGCGGCCCACCCTGCCACAGCGCTGACCAAGGCCTCACGTTACCGTCCAGGGACAATTGCTGTTGATCCAGGCTGCCGCTTATTTGCGCACTGAGATTCGCCGCTTCATCCAGTTGCAGTGCGGCCTGTTCCAGGTGGATGTCCAAGGCCTGTTCGTGCCCCGCCCGCGATACCGAGATATCACAAGAGGTGATGTCCACCTGCTGCACAGACCAGGCGAATGATGGCTGATCAGGTTCCGTTGACTCTTGTGAAGAGTCCTGGGATTGAAGCCGCCAGTTGCTGGTGCCTGTTGCGTTTTCAGCGTAATACAAAGTGCAGTCGCTCAAATGGAGCTCATCGATCACCAGGCGGCGGCGGAACAACTGCAAGGGTTGCACCTCGAGGTGCAAGGTGCCGGCACTGAACATCAGCGGTGTTTCGGGCCAGTCTGGATTCAGCAGACGCAAGCCTTGTACTTCCAGCACGCTGTTTTTGCCCCACTGCAAAGCCAGTCCGCCATCCATCTCCAGCTGCCAGCCCTGAACTTGTGCGAGCTGACTTTGCAACTGCTTTGAGACAAACGCTTCATCTTTGAGCAAATAGGCGGCCAGACCCACCAGAAGCAGCGGGACCAGCAGCATCAACAGTACAACCCTGAGTAGAATACTTTTCATGGCAAATGGCGATTCACAAGCGATTGACCTGCTGGTCAGCCGCCAAATTAGCACAAGTCCTCAGCCGAATCTGTTTTGCACAAAAACAGACATTCTGTCTGGCGCGAATTCGCAAGCCCGTGTAAATTCCCCCTGATAATTTGCTTACCTGATTTGCTCGCCAGCCACAGCTCAAACGAGCGGATCAACACAAAAACCGATAATTATGCCCCTATGAAACGCTATTCCGCCCTGAGCTTTGCTGTCAACGCATTATCCGGCCAAAAGCGCTGGAGCCCGGCATGGCGCAAGGCCAGCCCACGTCAGAGTTACGATGTGGTGATCGTGGGAGCAGGTGGCCATGGACTGGCTACAGCCTTTTACCTGGCCAGCAAATATCAGGTCGGCAGCATCGCTGTACTGGACAAAGGCTATCTGGGCGGTGGCAACAGTGGCCGGAATACCCAGGTCTGTCGATCTAACTACTTTTATCCCCAAAGCGGTGCTTTCTACGAGCATTCGCTGAAGCTTTATGAGCAACTGGGTCACAAGCTCAATTTCAACATCATGCTGAGCCAGCGCGGTGTACTGGAATTGAGTCACAGCCAGGAAGAGATGGAAATGAACCGGCGCTGGGCCAACGCCATGCATATGCACGGTATCGATTCGGAAATTCTGGATCGTGAAGATCTGGCGCGTGAAGTACCCGGCCTGAATCTTCAATGCCGTTTTCCCATACGCGGAGGGTTCATCCAGCGGCGCGGTGGGATTTCGCGGCATGATGCGGTTGTGTGGGCCTATGCTCGGGCGGCCTCAAACCATGGCGTTGATATCATCGAATCCTGTGAAGTAGAAGGCTTCGAGCGTTCCGCAGAAGGTATTACAGCAGTCAATACCGGCCAGGGCCGCATAGCCGCCGGTACCGTGGTTTCCTGCGTAGCCGGACACAGCAGCCAGCTGGCAGCCATGGCGGGTTTACGTTTGCCGATCCAGAGCATGGCATTGCAGGCTATGGTGACCGAGCCGGTCAAACCGATACTGAACACAGTATTGGCCTCGGCCGCAGTACATATTTATCTCAGTCAATCGGATCGTGGCGAAATTGTTATAGGCGGCGGTGCGGATTCGTTCTGTTCATTCGCACAACGTGGTTCTTCGGCCACCACGATTGGCAATGCTGCAGCCACGGTAGAGCTGCTGCCCAGGCTCAGCCGCTTGCGGGTAATGCGCCAGTGGGCGGGGACTTGTGATATTGCGCCCGATGCCAGCCCCATTGTCGGGCGCACCTCTCTACCTAATTTCTATGTTTCCACCGGCTGGGGCACCGGCGGCTACAAAGCCATTCCTGCCGGAGGCGATACCCTTGCCTGGAGCATTGCCAAGGGTGAGTTGCACCCATTGTTGCAACCCTATTCGTTGCAACGCTTCAACACCGGCTACTTGGTTGACGAAGCCGCTGCAGCCGGAGTGGCACATTGATGATGCTGAATTTGCTGACTCCTGAACGGGAAGTGTCGCCATGATGGTCATCCCCTGCCCCTGGTGCGGCCCACGCGACCTGACCGAGTTTCGCTATGGTGGCGAAGCCGGGGTTGTGCGCCCGCTCAGCCCGGAACATTGCAGCGACGATGAGTGGGGCAACTATCTTTATTACCGTAATAATTTAAAAGGTCCTCAGCTCGAGCGCTGGGTTCATGCCTGGGGTTGTCGCCAGTGGTTTGAGCTGCGCCGCGATACCGCCACTCATGAAATTCTCGAAACCCGCACTTCTGCAGCAGAGTCAGAGAAGTTACCGGCTGATTCCTCATGAGCCAGGATTTTCGTTTGAAACAGGGCGGGCGAATCGATCGTCAGCAAGTCCTGAATTTCAGCTTCAATGGCCGTGCCCTGCAGGGCTATGCCGGTGACAGCCTGGCCTCTGCATTGCTGGCCAATGGCATTCACCACGTGGCGCGCAGCTTCAAGTATCACCGCCCCAGAGGGATTTACAGTGCGGGTGAGGAAGAACCCAACGCATTGTTGGAAATTGGCGTGGGCGCGCATCGTTTGCCGAACTGCCGTGCCACCCTGGTGCCTCTGCAGGAAG
>JBGTHE010000478.1:0-12157 GCA_041746335.1 Lysobacterales bacterium
GAGGGTGAAATGCTCAGCGCGCATGCGCTGGCTAACCGTATCCACGTGGAAGTGCCAACGGCCGGCAAAGTGCTCAAGCAACTGGCCAGCGCCGGCCTGGTGGAGTCGTTCCGTGGCGCCAGTGGTGGTTACAAGGTTAACAGAGCTGCGGGCGAAATCAGTGTGGCTGAGGTGATCGCTGCCATTGAAGGTCCGATTGCGATGACGGAATGCAGCGCCGAACCGGGCCTTTGCCAGGTGGAAGAAAACTGCAATTTGCGCGGGAACTGGCAGAGGATCAGCGTTGCGGTGGCGCGTGCCTTGCAGGACGTTAGTCTCGCTGCAATGTCGGCACCGGTACCGCGCAAGCCCGGCAGTTTGCGTATTGTGACCCTGAACGCAGGGTGAGGAAGTCCAAGAGATTGCTATGAACACAGAAGTCCGCCCTGCAACAGCCAACACATCCGCCGTGGACCGTTTCGTCCAGGCCCGCTATAAGCATGGCTTTATCACCGACATCGAATCGGATTCCTTGCCACCGGGTTTGAATGAGGACGTAGTGTGCTGGATCTCAGCTCGCAAGGGTGAGCCTGAGTGGTTGCTGGATTGGCGGCTAAAAGCATTCCGGCACTGGCAAAAAATGCCGCAGCCGCATTGGGCGCATCTGAAAATTGAGCCGATTGATTTTCAAGCCATCTCCTATTTTTCAGCCCCGAAATCCAATGCCGACAAGCCGCAAAGCCTCGCTGATGTCGATCCCAAATTGCTGGAAACCTATGACAAGCTGGGTGTTCCGCTGCACGAGCGTGCGCGGCTGGCGGGTGTGGCAGTCGACGCGGTTTTTGATTCAGTTTCTGTCGGCACAACATTCCGCGCTGAACTGCAAAAAGCCGGGGTCATTTTCTGTTCATTTTCCGAAGCGGTGCGTGAGCATCCGGAGCTGGTACGTCAGTATCTGGGCACAGTGGTGCCTATGCGTGACAACTACTTCGCCGCACTCAATTCTGCGGTGTTTTCCGATGGCAGTTTTGTATTCATCCCCAAGGGCGTGCGTTGCCCCATGGAGTTGTCCACCTACTTCCGCATCAACGCGGCGGAAACCGGGCAATTCGAGCGCACGCTGATCGTAGCCGAGGAGGGCAGCCAGGTCAGTTATCTGGAAGGCTGCACTGCGCCTATGCGCGATGAAAACCAGTTGCACGCGGCGGTGGTTGAATTGGTAGCGCTGGAGGATGCCAGCATCAAATATTCGACGGTACAGAATTGGTATCCGGGTGACGAGAACGGCATTGGCGGCATTTACAATTTTGTCACCAAGCGCGGCGAATGTCGTGGCGATCGTTCCCGCATCTCCTGGACTCAGGTGGAAACGGGCTCAGCCATCACCTGGAAATATCCTTCCTGCATATTGCGTGGCGAAAGCTCGGTGGGTGAGTTCTATTCGGTGGCGCTGACGAACAACTACCAGCAGGCGGATACGGGTACGAAGATGATTCACCTGGGCCCGAACACCCGCAGCACGATCATATCCAAGGGCATTTCTGCGGGTCATGGCCAGAACAGCTATCGGGGCTTGGTGAAGATGTCGCGCAAGGCAGTGAACTCGCGCAACTACACGCAGTGTGATTCGATGTTGATCGGCAAGAATTGTGGCGCGCACACTTTCCCTTACATTGAGGTGGCTCACCCTTCTGCAAAGATCGAGCATGAGGCTACGACTTCACGCATTGGCGAGGACCAGCTGTTCTACTGTCTGCAGCGCGGTATTTCCGAAGAGGATGCGGTGTCGATGATTGTGGACGGCTTCTGCAAGCAGGTTTTTCGCGAACTGCCGATGGAATTTGCGGTGGAAGCCAAGGCGCTGCTCGAAGTCAGCTTGGAAGGGGCGGTTGGGTGAGTGTCCTTAGCCCTGCGGAATGCCGCCTAAGGGTTTCCTCCTCGGGCACGCTCAAGATATCCCTGTGCGCTACTCGGCTGTTCCCGACAGCCCGAGTGCCCTCGAAGAAATCCCTTGGCCAGCATTCCTTGGGGGAATTGTTCGAAAAGTTACCTTTCCGCCCGGTCCGGCAAGTAAATCTCAGGACTCCACTCACCGTCGGCATGGTCAGCCCACACGGCAGCGGGAGTGGTGGGAAATGTTTTTCCAGCGGCCTCGGATGTCGGGAACAGCCGAGGAGCGCACAGGGAGTCTCGGAGCGTCCGCTGGAAAAACATTTCCTGCCGCTCACGCGGGGGTCCTCATCAAGCTACAAACTCCGAACGCAAAAGAAGTCTTGAGTGTTCGAATGAGTAATCGCAACCGCCAACCGCGCAAAAAAAATGAACAAATAATATAAATGGAAACGTACATGTTAGAGATCAAAAACCTGCACGCAAAAGTCGGCGGCAAGGAAATCCTCAAAGGCCTGAACCTCAGCGTCAAGGCAGGCGAAGTGCACGCCATTATGGGGCCCAATGGTTCCGGCAAAAGCACCCTCGGAAATGTGATTGCCGGGCGTGATGGCTATGAGGTTACGCAAGGTGAAGTTCTTTACAACGGTGAAAACCTGCTGGATTTGGCACCCGAAGAGCGCGCTTGCTCCGGCATATTCCTGGCTTTCCAGTACCCGGTGGAAATTCCCGGCGTGAACAACACCTATTTCCTGCGTGCCGCCCTGAACGCGCAGCGCAAGTTCCGCGGCGAGCTGGAACTGGACTCCATGCAGTTCCTTAAACTGGTGCGCGAGAAACTGGAAATCCTGCATATCTCCGATGATCTGCTGCACCGTGCGGTGAATGAGGGCTTCTCCGGCGGCGAGAAAAAGCGTAATGAGATTTTCCAGATGGCAGTACTGGAACCTTCGCTGGCCGTATTGGATGAAACGGATTCCGGTCTGGATATCGATGCGCTGCGGATCGTGGCTGAGGGCGTGAACCGGCTGCGCAAGCAGGACCGCGCCATTATTGTGATAACGCATTACCAGCGCTTACTCGAGCATATCGTGCCGGACTACGTACATGTATTGGCTGATGGAAAGATCAGTGTCAGTGGCGGAGCTGACCTGGCTATCAAGCTGGAAGAGCGCGGTTACACCTGGCTGGAGCAGGGCGGTATTGCGCCACTGAAACAATCGGGCGGCCAGCCCGCGGCCCAACCCGCGACCAGAGCCTGAACGACATGGCACAAGCCCGGGCACAAATGGTACAAGCGGTAAACGCATTGCCGGCGTTGTGGCTGCAGCAGCTGGCGGGACATCAGTTCAGCAACAGCACCGACTGGTTGGTCCAGGCCAGGAAAAACGCGGTTGCTGAAATTGCTGCTGCGGGGCGATTGCCTGGCCGTAAAGACGAGCACTGGAAGTATTTTTCCCTGCAGGCTCTGGAAAACTCGCCCCCCGAATTAGGGCTTTTGCAGCTGACGGGCCGGCCAGTCGTAAATCCCTTGTTTGCTGGCGATGGGGGCATCGTGCTTCCTGTGCAGATCGGAGCTGAACTGAGCTTGCCTGGCGATGTGTTGCGCTCCTTACCAACCGGGCTGCGCTTGCTGAATCTGCAACAAGCACTGGCGGATGCGAAACTTGCTGGTCAGCTGCAGCAGCTGGTGTGCAAGCTCGAACTGAAAGGTTCCGGTCGAATTTTTGAAGCGTTGAATACGGCATGCCTCGACACAGCTCTGATCATCCATGTGGCTGCTGGTGTAGATGCGGGCCGCTTGCACATTGAATGGTCGCAATCTGCCGCGAATCGGCTGGACAATTTCAGCCTCTTTATGTTGCTGGAAAAGGGCGCCGCGTTGCAGCTGTTGGAAACCTTTCCTGGTGAGGACATAAGCAGCGACCAACATGGCCCGGTGTTGAACCTGCTCACTCAGTGTGAACTGGCCGAAGCGGCACGTATGGATCATTTGCGCGTACAAGCCGCTTCGGCGCAGCAGCATCTGTTGCAGTTCGCTAAGATCAGCCAGGCCAAAACCAGCCAATACCGTTATACCGGCTTCGAAATGGGCGGTGGACTGGTGCGCAACGATCTGGACTGCCAGCTGAACGGCTCGGGCGCCAGTGCTGACCTGGCCGCTGCATTCATTGGCAAAGGCGAATCCTGTATCGATCACCATATCCTGGCTGATCATCATGCAAAGAACTGCCGCAGCGAACAGAATTTCCGTGGGGTGCTGGGTGATCGCAGCCGCGGTGTATTCAACGGCAAGGCTCTGATACGGCCGGGGGCCGATGGTTCCAGCGTACGCCAGTCGAATGCCAATCTGTTGTTGTCGGATTCGGCCGAAATGAACACCAAGCCGGAACTCGAAATCTATGCGGATGAAGTTGAAGCCAGCCATGGTGCCACGGTGGGCCAATTGGATGAGTTGGCCTTGTTTTATATGCGGTCGCGAGGTCTGGATGAAGCGGCTGCACGACGCATGCTGACTGGCGCATTCTGTCGCTCCATAGGCAATCGTTTGATCGACCGAAAGCTGGTCGAGCACATCGAAGCCATGCTGGATGCAGCCATGCCCGGGACCGAATACAGCGGAGAGGTAGATTCATGAACGGCGCGTTTAAGGAAGCATTGAGCCCTGCGGAAACACCCGGACTGGACATTGAAAAAGTTCGCGCCGATTTCCCTATTCTGGCGCGTGAGATACACGGTAAACCACTGGTGTACCTGGATACAGCGGCTTCATCACAACGACCTTTGGCTGTCATTGAAGCGACTGATCAGTTCTATCGTTACCACAATGCCAACGTGCATCGGGGTGTGCACCAGCTCAGCCAGGAAGCAACGGATATTTACGAGGCTGCACGAACCGCTTTGGCCCAGCACATCAATGCAGCCAGCGAGCGCGAAGTGATCTTCACGCGTGGCACTACGGAATCCATCAATCTGGTCGCGCAAAGTTTCCTGCGGCCCCGCATGAAACCGGGTGACCAGATTGTGATCAGCTGCATGGAGCATCATTCCAACATCGTGCCCTGGCAGATGGTTTGCCAGCAGACCGGCGCTGAACTGGTGGTGGCGCCCATCTCAGAACGCGGCGAACTGCGGCTGGACAAACTCCAGGAGTTACTGAACGAGCGGGTCAAATTGCTGGCACTGGTGCATATTTCCAACGCACTCGGCACCATCAACCCGGTGCAGCAGGTTTGCGCCATGGCCAAAGCTCGAGGCATTCCGGTATTGCTCGATGGCGCTCAGGCCATGCCGCACGCGCAGGTGGATGTACAAGCCATCGGTTGTGACTTTTATTGCCTGTCAGCGCATAAGATGTACGGCCCTACCGGCATCGGCGCACTGTGGGGCAAAGAAGCACTGCTTGAATGCATGCCGCCCTGGCAGGGCGGCGGTGAAATGATCCGCACCGTCACTTTCGATAAAACCGAATACAACGAACTGCCGGCCAAGTTTGAGGCCGGCACGCCGAATATTGCAGGAGCTACTGGCCTCGGTGCCGCCGTGCGTTATTTGCAAAGTCTGGGAATGGAAAACATCGCGGCCCATGAGCATGATGTGCTTCGTTATGCCACTGAAAAGATGTCAGCTGTGGATGGCTTGCGGATCATCGGTACGGCAGAACACAAAGCCAGCGTGATCAGTTTTACGCTGGAAGGCGTGCACCCGCACGACCTCGGCACCATTGTCGATCATTACGGAGTCGCACTGCGTACCGGACATCATTGCGCGATGCCTTTGATGCAGTTTTTTGGCGTGCCAGCTACCGCACGAGCTTCTCTGGGCCTGTACAACACCCGGGGGGAAATCGACATAATGCTGGATGCCTTGCACCACGCACGGGAAATGCTTGCCTGAGTTGCAGTATGGGGAAACTGTGATCACTCCGAATCATCAGAGTCAATCAGAGTCAGTCAGCATGTCACTGTTTACAATCTGCTTACGAAAATGCTAGCTTCGCAGCACCTTCCGCTTCCGAGGTTCCCGCAAATAATGCTCAAGCGGCCGCTCCTGATGCTTTTTGTTTGGCTGATCGTTTCAGTTTTTTTCGTCAACCAGGCGCACGCAGGACGGCGCGGTGTGCGCGTGGATTTGGGTGCATGGAATGCTCCCCAAGAAATTTCCGTGGGCGGAGGTTCAGGTGCCTGCCCGGAAGCGGGTTGGAATGCACGAATACCTATTTTCGAGCCTGACCCAACCATCTACTGGGGCTGGGTGCATTGGATGGACTTCGAGTTTAGGACCAGTGCCTTCCAGGGACTCAACACGTTCACCTGCCAGACATCCAAACCTTACACGCCCGGCGCGGATCCTTCGCAATACCTCAATGAAGCGATTTTCCCGGCTGATGAGGCCAATCTCGGCGCCTATATCGGGGCCAATACTGACAATGCCGTGCATGCCATCCGCTATTCTTTTACCGGTGAGTTCCAGGGCGCGGTTTACGGCCGTCAGTGGACATTTTATTTCTTTCCCAGCGGTGAGACGGTGGTCGGCCTGTACGGCGTGCAGCCAGGACAGACCACCTACGAGTGGATTTATGACCACGTTAACCTCCAGTATGCCTGGAGGGCAGAGGACAATCTCTCCTGGGATGGCTACTATTTCTGCTTCTATGACAATGGCGGCTACTCCTATTTCAGCGGTACCTGCGAACCCGCGCCTCCGCCACCGCCCGATGAAATTTTTGGCAGTGGCTTCGAAGAGTGGTGACGGCGGGAGTGGGGCACGAAGAAGTCGCCAGCCCTTGCGACTAATGAAGGCGCGCTGAGGTGACCTTGCCAAGCCAGACCACTACGCTGGCTTCAGCGACCCGCTATCGGGCCTTTATCAGCTATTCACACGCAGATGAAAAACTGGCGGCCCGCCTGCACAGGCGGCTGGAGAATTATCGACTCCCGCGCAACTTTGCGCGCCAGGAAAAGTTCACGCAAAATCCTGCCTCAGTCCGCCTGCGGCCGGTGTTCCGTGATCGCGATGAACTGGCCACTTCCGCTTCACTGAGTGGGGCGATACTGCAGGCTCTGGATGAATCCGCTGCCCTTATCGTTGTGTGTTCGTCAGCGGCTGTGGCTTCTCGCTGGGTCAATGAGGAAATCCGCAGCTTTCGTAGCCGTCATCCACAGCGACCGGTTTTCGCTTTTGTGGTGGCTGGCGATCCTGGGGCAGATCCGCGAACAGCGCCTGATAAAGCCGCGTTGCCGCCGCAGCTTTTGCTTCGGGATATAGCCCACGAGGATGGCCCATTGGGCGAACCCCTGGCAGCCGATGCCCGGCGCGAAGGAGATGGTTTCAATCTGGCTTTTCTGAAGCTGGCTGCTGGCTTGCTGGAAGTACCCTTTGATCAGTTGCGGCAACGCGAAGCCCGCCGCCGCCAACAACAGCTGGTGTTATTGAGCCTGGCATCGCTGCTGTTGATGACGGTGTTTGCTGTGTTGGCCTGGCGCGCCACTGTGGCCCGGAATGAAGCAAGGGCCGCACGCGCTCAGGCTGAGCTGGAATTGATCTCGGAACGCGAAACCCGCGCTTTCCTGCTCTCGGTCTTCCAGCTGGCCGACCCCAGCGAAGCCCGCGGGCGCAGCGTAACGGTGCGTGAAGTTCTGGATCGAGCGGTTGCGAGAATTGACAGCACACCGTTCAGTCGACCGGTCATCAAGGCCCGCTTCCTGGCCACTATGGGCCAGGCGTATTCGCAGCTCGGGTTGAACCGGCGTGGCATTGAATTGCTTTCGGAATCGATTGCAGCTTTACCACCTGATTCGCATGCGCCAGAAGATTTGCAGCAATCCAGGGACAACCTCATCGAACTGGCCGATATCTACTTTGATATGGGTAGCTACGAAGCATCACTGGCCGAGCTTGACCGCTTGAGCAAAGTGGATGTTTCCGCGCTGCAGCGCGCAAGGGCAAGCAATATCCGCGGCGATGTGCTGGCTTATCAGCAACAGGACGCTGCCGCGGCAGAAGCTTACCAGCAGGCTTTGCGGGAACTGACCAACGCTTCGGTGAGCTCCGGGTCCAGCGTCGAGGAACTGGCATCCATCCGCGGCCGGAGCCTGGGAGGTATGGCCATGCTGAGCTTGTTTGCGGGCGATGCAGCAAAAGCTGAAGAATTGTACGCAGAGGTCATTAATAGTCTTTTGCCTGTATTTGGCGAGGCTCATCCCGATTCCATCTGGGCGATGATTTCACGGGGGGCAGCGGCGTATGCCAACAACGATATGACCACGGCACACAGTGCCTGGCAGCAGGTACTACTGACGGCGGAAAAGGTTTTGGGAGAATCCAACACGGAAGTCGCTACCATCAAAAGCAATCTGGGGCGCTTGCATCTCGAGTCGGGAAACTATCAGGAGGCCGCGACACTGTTGCATGCGGCCCTCGAAATTGATCGTGAACACCGCTCCGAATCGTTTGATGATCTCAGTTTCACCCTGCACAACCTGGCTTTGGCCGAAGCGGCGCTGGGCAAGCTTGAGGCCGCACACACCCTGCTGGAGGAAGGATTCGTTATTGCGAGATCCAGTGGACATCGCATGTTGGGACCGATTCTCCTGGCGCAAGCTGATTTTGCCTGCTCTGCCGGCCAGGCTGAGGCGGGATTGGAGCTGGCGAAACTAGGTCTCGAGAAGGTGGCAGAGCAGCATGGAGAATCCGACTGGCGCTTTGACCAGGGACTATTGATCAACGCCTATTGCAGCAAGCTGAGCGGAGATGCTTCTGATTCAGCCAGCGGGAAGGATGCTGCTTGCCGATTGCTGCAACGCTGGCCGGACGATGGCTGGTTTCACCAGCAGGCGTTGCGGCTGGGTGCTGCTCTCCAACCAGAGGCCGACTCCGAAATTTGTGACACCTAAATGGTCGGCTTCGAGCCGCTTCCGGTCGCAGGCAGTTCCTTGCCGGGCACGCTCAAGACATCCATGTGCGCTACTCGGCTGTTCCCGACAGCCGAGTGCCCGGCAAGAAACTGCCTGCTGCCCGGCTGCTCGCGTCAAATTACTCTGAAACGTAAGCGGGAGTGGTGCCACATGTTCTTCCAGCGGCCTCGGGTGTCGGGAGCATCCGAGGAGCGCACAGGGAGTCTCGAGCGTCCGCTGGAAGAGCATGTGGCGCCGCTCACGCGGAGCTGGTAGTTGGCAAAATCAAGGTTTGGCCAGCTCGACCTTTGTTACCCGCTGGAAGCCACGCGGTAATTTGCGGCCGCGCTGTGCTCGCTCGCCCCGGAAATGATCAATGTCTTTTTCACCCATGCGCAAATAGCGCTGTCCAGCCCACACCAGGATCTCATTTGACTCACTGACCACCGCCAGACCAATGACCGTTTCATCGCCGGTTTTGAGGCGCTTGGGTGGCACATTGATCAACTTGTTGCCCTTGCCTTTGGCCAGTTCCGGAACATCACTCAATGGAAAGGCCAGCATATAGCCATCGGAAGTTACGCAGATCACGGTGTTGGCGCCTGCGATGTTCAGTTCAGCCGGTTCCAGCGGAATGGCGCCTGTGGGCAGTGAGATCATGGCCTTGCCCGCTTTCATGCGGCTGTGCATATTTTCCAGCTGGGTGATAAAGCCGTAACCAAAGGAACTGGCCAACAGAATTTTTCGTTGTGGGTCACCAGCCAGGCAATACAAAAAGCCAGCGCCATCAGCGGGTGAAAAGCGACTGCTCAAAGGTTCACCCAGGCCACGCGCGGAAGGCAGCGAATGGGCCGTCAACGCATAGGCACGACCGGAAGAATCCAGGAACACGACCTGTTCGTTGCTGCGGCCTTGCGCGCTGTGCTGGTACTCATCTCCTGCGCGGTAATTCAGCGTTGCGGCATCGATATCGTGGCCCTTGGCAGAACGCACCCAGCCGGATTTGGACAGGATGATGGTGATCTGTTCAGAGGGCACGAGGTCTTCCTGTTTCAGCGCCTGCGAGGATTCACGCTCAACAATGGGTGAACGCCGATCATCGCCATAGGCTTCGGCATCTTCCATTAACTCTTTTCTGATCAGCGTTTTCAGCCTGGCCTTGGAACCCAGCACCTGCTCTAATGATTTTCGTTCTTCTGCCAGTTCTTCCTGTTCACCACGGATACGCATTTCTTCAAGCTTGGCGAGGTGCCGCAGTTTCAGTTCCAGTATGGCTTCAGCCTGTGTAGCCGTGAGCTCGAAAGTCTCCATCAGGACGGGTTTGGGCTCGTCCTCGCTGCGAATGATGCGGATCACTTCATCGATATTCAGGAAAGCGATCAGGAGGCCTTCGAGTATGTGCAGGCGATCAACGACCTGATCGAGCCGGTGATTGAGGCGCCGTGTAACCGTGGCCATGCGGAATTCCAGCCACTCTTTCAGCAGGCTGCGTAAATCCATGACCCGCGGCTTGCCATTGATGCCAATGATGTTCAGGTTGATGCGGAAGTTGCGCTCCAGATCGGTGGTGGCGAACAGATGATTCATCAGCTGTTCCAGATCTACCCGGTTGGAACGCGGAACAATCACCAGCCGGGTGGGGTTTTCGTGATCCGATTCGTCGCGGAGATCTTCGACCATCGGGAGTTTTTTGGCCTGCATCTGTGCTGCTATTTGCTCAAGCACTTTTGCCGGCGAAACCTGGTGCGGCAGCGCAGTAATCACCACTTCGCCCTCCTCACGCTCCCAGATCGCGCGCATTCTGACCGAGCCACCACCGCTCTCATACATGCTTCTGATTTCAGCCAGCGGCGTGATGATCTCGGCTTCAGTGGGGTAGTCTGGCCCTTTGATGTGCTCGCAGAGTTCAGCCACCGTGGCCTTGGGCTCGTCCAAAAGACGAATGCAGGCACTGACCACTTCCCGCAGATTGTGCGGCGGAATATCGGTGGACATTCCCACAGCGATGCCCATGCTGCCGTTAAGCAGCACATTGGGCAGGCGGGCCGGCAGCAGAGTGGGCTCTTTCAGGCTGGCATCGAAGTTGGGTTGCCAATCGACGGTTCCCATGGCGAGTTCCGCCAGCAGGGATCGGGAATAAGCCGTAAGCCGCGATTCGGTATAGCGCATGGCAGCGAAGGATTTGGGGTCGTCGGGCGAGCCGAAATTGCCCTGACCATCCACCAGTGGGTAACGGTATGAAAACGGCTGGGCCATCAACACCATGGCCTCATAGCAGGCCGAATCGCCGTGTGGATGGAACTTGCCGATCACATCGCCCACGGTGCGGGCGGACTTCTTGTGTTTGGAAGCGGCACTCAGGCCTAATTCACTCATGGCGTAAATGATGCGACGCTGCACCGGTTTGAGGCCGTCGCCAACATGGGGCAACGCACGGTCCAGCACCACATACATGGAATAATCAAGATAGGCTTTTTCCGCATAATCCTTCAGCGGGATTTTTTCATGATCGGAAAAAGCGACGGTCATTTCACTCATGGTGTTCTACTCAGAATTAGTGGGTCAATAGAGTTTGATTGGCAGTCGTTCATGTGTTGCAAGAAGACCAGACCTGGTGTGTTTCAGGCCAAGCCTTTTTTAGCCAGTAGGGCCATTACGCTGGCCCTGTGACTTTTTTCCCATTCGTCCAAACTTTGTGCCGCATCTTTGGTCGCGCGTTCTGCCGCTGCGGCATGACAAGATGCCATGTCGTCCGCCGGAACCACAGCTACCCCTTCTTCATCGGCAATAACGATATCGCCGGGTGATACGCTCACACCACCACAGCGAACGGTTCCGTGAAATATACCTTCACCGGATTTGCCGCCCGGTTTGGGAACGATGCCGCGGGCGAATACCGGAAAGCCGATATCACGTATTTCACCGAGATCCCGGATCAAGCCGTCAATTACAAAGCCAGCGATGCCATTCTTTTGAGCTGTTGCGCAGACATTTCCGCCAGCCACTGCAAAATCCAGATCACCGGCCTGCACCACCACCCCCGAACCCGACGGTGCAAGATAAATGGCCGCATGCAGCATCAGGTTGTCACCCGCAGCACAGGCGACCGGATACGCAGGCCCGGCAACGCGCGGCATGCCATCCCACAGGGGGCGTATGCCGTAATCCATGATCTGCTGACGCTCCAGTACATCAGCCCAGGTGGTGCTGGCAAATTCCCCGAAATCCAAATTCTTTAAATCCATACTTTTCGATTTAACTTTTATGAGACGCCAGCGACTGGCTCGGCGCATGTTTGCACTGCTCATATCTGGCCGGTTCAAGTCGTCTGGATTCAACTCCAGGCGACATAACCTTCAACGACCACCGGCCATCAACACGCGCGTATCAAA
>JBGTHE010000479.1:0-11080 GCA_041746335.1 Lysobacterales bacterium
CTCGCATTGTTTTTGAAGTAATTGGACACCGTTATTCTGGGGTTGCCTGCCCCGATTTCGACCACGCAAACATAACCTGTGTTGGTGCGATTGCATTGTGCGCCGGTATAACTGATCTCCACGTCAGTGGCCTTGAATCCGGAGATTGAGGAGCTGATGGTTCCTGAAATCAGGTACTCATTTACTGCTGGTGGGGCACTGGTGTTGGAAACCTGCATGTACAGGTTTTTGCTCCTGAGCGCAGTGTTGTAGTTCGGATCGATGGGATCGGTTGCCGTCAGTCCCAGGTTGCCCGCGTGAACCGCTGCGTTCACCGTGGTGTTCCCTGTGCCCAATGTGCGTAATGCATTACCCCTGGTGTGCGTGTTGTTGCTGGCGATGGCCTGGTTGGTGACATCGGCTGGATTATTGAGAGGTGTTTCGTTCAAGCGACTGAGCCAGGTCAGCTGGACATCGTAGAACGGCATGATTTCCAGGGGCGTTGTAATGTTGGGAGCTTCGCACTCAGTGCTGGTGCCACCGGCCTCCAGGCAATCGAGGATGACACGCAGACGGTCGCTCATGTAATCCACGTAGATACCGCGGGAACGCAGCTGTTGCGAGGTATTGCCCAGTACCGTGGGCAAATAAGTCGGACTGGAAACAGTTGAGGCCGGAAAAATCACTGCCGGAATCATATTTTCAGGCTGAGTCAACAATGGCGGTGCGGTTTCGTACACGTTGGTGTCTCCCACCGCGCTCCGGTAAAGCTCAATGGCGTCCGTGATGTATTCTGAATAGATTGCAACTTCACTGGTGCTGTCGAGGAAATTCTCCGGAAACACGTTCAGGCCTTCCTGACGCAGATCCTGGGCAACCTTCCAGAAGCCATCTTTTCGCACCATGCGACAAGATTCCATATACCCGCTTCCCTGGGTAGTGGCGAGGGTCAGTCCGCCACTGGTGTTTCGGGAGTAGTGCTTGTGGTCGCCGGCAAAACTTCCGGTGGTGACATAATCTTCTGGCGGGCGAAACGGGCTATAACGTGAGCGCCCCGGGTCGCCCGCTTCATCGTCAAGGCCTGTGCCACCATCATGGTGGTCGCGGCAGCAGATGTCGCACAGTTTGCTCTGGATGTTGGAACTACTTGTACCGTAGGGCTTGGATACAAATTCACCCTGGGTGTATTCCATCCCTTCCCAGATCGTCGGTCGATACCCGCCCTGGGTATTCGTGCTGGGAATCTGTAACGCACAGGTGCAGGCAACGGCCTGGAATTCTTCCCGGCGCAGGAACGTAGCGCCTTCATTATTCTGGGAATAGGTCACCACATCAAAAGTGGTTTCCGCCAGCTCATCAGCACGAATTACTTTGGGTACGGGTTTGGTGGATTCCTTGAACTTGTTCTCGCCAAGGGAAATGGAGATGATTTCAGGGTTACTTCCCGGGTTGTAATTGATGCTGGGGAGATAGATACCACCCGTGCCTCCCGTTGCCGATTTGGCATCGGCAGCCGAGGTAACCGATGAGATGATTTCTGACAGCACCACGTTGCCCGAACCCAGACGGCCGGATGTTGAAGTGGTCTCGTCTATTACAAACTCCGGCCCTGCGCCCCAGTTCACGTTTACCGTCATCAGTTTGAAATCCGATACAGCCGCCACCGCGGGTTCAGTGGTTGTAAATGTCATGCTGTTCTTTTGGTACCAATACGGGGTTACGGTAATTGCTACGTTGTAATTCTGGCCTCCCCGAGCCACCGTGTACTGCCCGGGTTCAATGTCGGCATAGGAGTACTCAATACCATCAGGATCCTTGGTGATACGACTGAACCCGCGTTTAAGCTCAATGGTTTCTTCCGCAATATTGACCGCAACGGTCCGGGTGTTGGCATCGCTGGCCGAACGGGCCATGCCACTTTGCAGTTGGACGATTGCGAGAATGCCAAAGGCAAATATGATGATACCAATTAGTACTTCCAGTAGGGTCATACCAGCTGGGGACTGAAGAGGTTTTGCTCGGTTTTTCATGGCCATTTGCCTATTCCCAATCACGGTGAAAATCAGTCCACCCACCTGCGAGCGTGCCGATACCGCCGGTGCCGGCGGTAATACGCGCAACTTGTTCAACGTAGATGAGTTGGAAGGTGCCGGTGAAGGCGCCGATGGTTCCATCAATAATGGCGGCGCCGTACACCGTGTTGTTACCATTTGAGGTCAGAGTCGCATTTGGGTCCTCGACATCGGACAGGTAGAACGTCCCAAACAACAGGGTTCCGCCGTTAAACCGGGTCACCGAGGCAGCCGAAATCAACATGACCGGCGCATGATGTGAACCAATAATGGTACTGGCGCTGATGTGGCACAGAGGGCCGGTAACCCAGTAAACGCCAAAAGAATTCGGTCCCAGCTCACTGCAATCGTCGATTATGGTGGCCTGGCTCTTGATGGCCTCGTAATGAGTTTTGGGGATACCAAAATAGAAGGTAAACAGGTCGCAGGGAAATTCCGGATCACGATCCATATCGATGCCGATGATGTCGTCGTTGCCTGCGGTATAGCTGATGGATTCATCCTTGCTGCAGCTGCAGTTGCCAGGACAAACGAGATTTTCCGGCACCTGGTCGGTCCCATACCATTCGTGCAGTTCGCAGGTGGCCCAGGCGCCGCTGCTGGGGTTCACCACGGCATTGCCGCCGCAGCTCTGGTTGGCGTTCATCCACACTGAAACCGGAACCCCAATGCCACCGCCATTGGGGTTGGGTATGATCTCGGCATTACCTGAGGGTGGAAATGAGCTGCGCGTGGTAAGGGGCACACCGGCACCGTTTCCGCCGGACAGCACTCCGTAATTCGCCAATGGCTCTGCCACCAGCGATTCAGCGCTGCACGAACCATTGTTACAGTCTGCCCGGCCGCGGGCGAGGATTGTAATCATGTAGTGGTATTCATCGGCAAGGGTCGGGTCTTTGCTGCAACCCTGCACGGGGGGAGAGGTAAATTCGCTGATCATCAGCTTGCAGAGCAGGGCATGTACGGTAACTTCTTCGGTAGAGCCCGGCAGAATGGCATTGGTGTTCAGGCCTACTTCGTTGGTGCCACCGAAAGAATAAAAGTAGGACTCAGCCCTGCGCGCCAGGTTGGACTCGGCGTAACAAGGGTGTGTCCCTTGTCCTGCTGAGAGGTCCACCGCACTGCAGGGTAACCAACGTTCCGCTCCGGCCGACAGCCAGCCATCGGTTCCATCAGGCAGTTTGTTAATTCTGTTTGAGGCCACCAAGGCTGAATTGGCGATAAAGAATTCCTTGGCGTGCTGGATACCGGTTTCTGCCGCATGCAAAGCCAGTTTCTGGCGAACTTCATTGGCCGAAGTCCGCTGCTCTGCAACACCGAGCCGAACCGCGTAGATCATCATGAGGGTCAGCATGACCAGCACAATGATGCCGGTGAAAATGGTCAGCATCCCGCGTTGGCGGCCAAATGAAGGCGGCTTACCCTGGGATAGAATAATGCTCATTGAAAATCTCCGGTCGCCCGCATCCCGCACTTACAGGTAGAGGTTGTTGCGCAGCTTGATGACATCCTCAATGCTGCGTTGAATGGTATTGTCCACGTGCAGGCGCCCTTCGATGCTCATGCGCACCTTGCGCACGTTCTGGAACAATTGCTGGCCTTGGCCGTCGTCGTAAACCACTTCGGTGTAAGACAGCAGGTCGTCTACCGAGAAGCTGGTGATCTCAATGTCACTCGGGTCGGTTACGGCGGCCCAGTTGGCATCGTCTGAATCGCAATCCGGCTCCGCGGTTCCCACCCACATCTGGATCACGCCTGTTCCCTCAACCGTAGCGCGGCGGAAGCCGCCCGCTGCGTTCTCAGTGGCATCGCCATCATGATCACGATCCATCATGAATACGAAACAATCGTTGGTGTCGCTAATCTGCACATCGCCTGGTGAACTCAGGGATCCATCCGCTATGCAGTCCGGGTTGGCAAAACAATGAACAGCATTGGCCGAGTAGTTACTGCGCCGCACATCGCGGCTCATCATCTGCATTGCCGTGCGCAGGTCGTCCGTCAAATGGGTCATCTTCACCAGCCGGGCCGTACTGGACAGTGAGTTGATCATCAGTCCCATCATGCATGCGGTAACGACGAGGCTCAGGCTGCTGGCAACCAGCACTTCCATGATGCTGAACCCACGTGAGCGCTTGGAAATAGTCATATTGAGAAGTTTCATATCCTTATGTCCTTGCCGCTTGCGGCTGTGGTCACATTTCCTGTACACATTGATCGAATCCCGGTATGGGCTGACTTATCGAGGGCAGACATACCGAAATCTTTCCCGTATTGATAACGCTGAGGTTCATTTGGAACTCACCGGAACCTGAATTTATTGCCAATACCATCGAATCGGCTGGATCCTTGAATATTCCCCTGACGGGGTCGAAGGCATACGCCCCATCTCCGCTCAACACGCTGACCAGATTGTCCGAGGCGACATCGGTGTTCCGTAATACCCACTCCGTTCCCTCAATAGCGCAGAATGCTGTTTCCGTTGGATCCGTGATGGTGCAATCACAGTCGGTATCTCCGACCGCCGCACCGATACACCAGGTACCGTCCTCGCTGGCGCTGTAAGAGACTGTTATGGCGCGATTGCGCTTGAGGGATTCACCCTGGGCTATGGTGACAAAAGAGAGGATAGTTTCCGCGCCGTTGGTTACCCTGCGCTTCTCGATGGCATCCTGGTAAGAAGGAATGGCCAGGGATGAGATGATTGCCATCAGTCCCAGGGTAATCAGCAGCTCGAACAAGCTGAAGCCGCCTTGGCAGAAGGGCATTAAGGTATTTGTGGGGCGATGGCGCCTTATGGAGGCCGGACGGTATGACGAAAAGTATGTTTTCATGTGCAATCATCCTGATCTGCGAACTCTTCCTGAGTAGCCCGTTTTGGGCGTAGCAAAAAACCTACTTCAGTCTGATGTTATTTTTAGACCCAATTGATTCAACTACCAACTGTCAGAACTGACAGGCTCCAACGTAAAGAGTGTTAGTAACATCAGGCGGCTCTGTTAAAACCCAAATGTTGGGTCTACTATGCGAGGTCTACTTTGAGCTGCAGAAGGGAAAGCGTTTTGCTCGCTGGCAAGAGCCTGAAGATCCTGGTAGCCGATGACAATGAGGTCAATCTCAAAGTTATAATCGGCATGCTGGAATTTGCCGGCCACCAGGTGGATTCTGCCGATAACGGCGAAGGGGTCATTTCTGCGCTTGAAAGCAAGCAGTATCAGCTGGTGGTACTGGACTGCATGATGCCCGGCATGGATGGGTTTGAAGTTGCACGAAAAATCAGGCGCGGGGAGAGTTCACTTTGTGATCCTGATATTCCCATTCTGGCCGTAACTGCCTTGGCAACTGAAGCGGATCGGCAGCGCTGTATGGACGCCGGGATGACGGGTTTTTGCAGCAAACCGGTCAAGGCGGAGGTTCTGTTCGCGTGGATTGCCAAACAATTTGATTTCGAGGCGCGACCTGCAACCCAAAATTATTCGTCTTTCAATTCATCCATCCCCACAGCCTCAAGTTCTGGCCGTAAGGGTCGCCCCGGTTTCAATCAACGTGAATGGGTCAGGAGTATGTCCAGCATGTTGATTCGGGATGCTGCTGACTGGCAGCAGCAGCTGCCCAAGCTGCTTGCTACCAATAACCACGAGGGTCTTACCTTGTTGGCCCACAAGATCAAGGGTAGCGCGGATGTTTTGGGGTTTCAGGATTTGTCAGCCGTTGCGGCCCAACTGGAAAGTTCCGGAAAAAGCGGAAAAGCTTCGAAAGCCCCTGTCCAGGTGTCCCAACTCATTGCCGCCTTGCAGCAGGTGATCGAAGACGTACAGGAACAATCCTGAATGATCCGTCCTGGTGGCCATTTTGAGGACGAGCTACTGGACAATGCCCCCGTCTGGATATTAGCGTCCGATCGAACCTCTGGCCTTGTTCGCGCCGCCAACAGGTTCGCCAGAGAAGAACTCAAGCTGGATCAGGATGACTTTCATAAACTCAGCGAGAAAATGTTTTGGGGTAATGAAAGAGAGCGCGATGAGTTAATCAGGCGTCAGCAGGAATTCGGCAAAGCCACTGCAGAGGTCGAGTGGATAAGACCCGATGGCCAAACCACCTGGGCTATCGTCTCATGTCAGGCTGACCCCTCGGATGCCACCCATGTTCTTTGGTGGATCACCGACAACTCGAATCAGAAAATTTCACAACTGAAGCTGCAGCAACATCAGCAACTGGTGGAGCAGGTCCTGGACTTCCTGCCGATTGCTGTTTTTGCCAAGGATGTTAAAAACAATTTGCGGTATGTCCTGGACAACCGGAAATCCAAGGAAATGTTCGGATCGCCGAGCTCCGGGGTTGTCGGCAAGAATGACGCAGAAATCTCCGGGCCGGAGATAGCGAAAATCATCAAAAAACAGGACCTCGAGATGATTCGCACAGGCCAGCCCTTCTTTATTCCGAAACGACTGATGGAGCTGCCCGACGGTGATTTATGCTACATCAACACCAGAAAGGTGCTGGTGAAAGGCCCGGATGGACAACCCAGCCTGATCGTGGGTGTGAGTGAAGACATCACGGATCAGGTGGAAGCTGAAAGGGCACTGAAAGCCAGCGAAAAGCGCTTTCACGAATTAGTGGCCGGTTCGCCAGTGGGCATATTCCTTACCGATGCTCGTGGGGCTTTTATTTATGTGAATGAGCAGTGGCAAAAGGCTTCGGGTTTGACAAACGCGGAAGCGGCAGCGCAAGGGTGGGCTGAGGCTTTACATCCTGATGACGCAGAGCGAGTCAAAAAGACCTGGCAGGATTATCTGGAAAACGACCACGCTGAACCATGTTTGCAGGAGTTCCGATTTGTGCGCCCTGATGGCCAGGTCACCTGGGTTTCTTCCACTGTCGTTGCGTTCAAAAATGATGATGATCAGGTAGTCGGCTTTATCGGGAGCAATACTGACATTACCCGGCGGAAGCAGTTTGAAACGAAGATTGAATTGTCCAGGGACGAAGCCAATCGCGCAAATGCTGCCAAGTCGGAATTTCTCTCCCGGATGAGTCATGAGTTGCGAACTCCATTGAACGCGGTACTCGGTTTTGGCCAGTTACTCCAATTGGACAGAGAAAATCTGACCGCCAAACAAGCCGAGGGGGTAGCGCATATCCTGGATGCAGGCGAACAGCTGTTACACCTGATCGAAGACGTGCTGGATTTCTCACGCGCGGAAAGTGGAAATCTCAGCATAAAGATTCAAAAGATTTCCGTGTCCGGGGTTTTACAGGAGGCAGTATCGTTGGTGACTGACATGGCCATCCAGTATCAAGTTGAGCTGGTGACCACCCCCGATGCTGATATCAGGGTGCTCGCTGACCAGCGACGCTTGCAGCAAATCCTGGTCAAGTTGCTGAACAATGCCATCAAATACAATCGCAAAGACGGCAGGGTGGAAATCACGGTGTCCTCCCGGCAGGGTGGAGTAGTGCGTATCAATGTAATGGATACCGGCCGCGGGATTCGCCCAGAGGATGAAGCACGTCTGTTCAAGTCGTTTGAAAAGATTACAGGTCCAGGTGACCAAATGTCAGGGACAGGGATCGGACTCAGCATCTCCAAGAAACTGGCTGAGCTCATGGGCAGTACCCTGGGTTATAGCAGCAAAATTGGAGTGGGTTCCGACTTCTGGATCGATTTGCCAGCGGCAACTTTGGATGCCTCCGCCGCGCAAGCCTTCGAATTGACCGTTAACCCAGAACTCGAAGCAGATTTGCGCGGAATGCGTATTTTGTATATCGAGGAAACAACTTCTGGTATTGATCCGATGTTGAAGCTCGCACAACATATTGAGGATTGCGCGGTCTTTGTCACATCCAATGCCCTGGAGGGTATAGCCTTGGCAAAATCCATGCGCCCTGACATCATTCTGATGGGGATGAATCTTCCCGGACTTGACGGATTCAGCGCGCTTGAATTATTGGGCAAGGACACCCGAACCAACGAAATCCCGGTTATTGCAATTTCTTCGGTTGTATCGCCCGAAGTGGTGCAAAAAGGGCTTGCAGTTGGGTTCGCACATTTTCTGACCAAGCCACTAAAAATGAATCCCTTTTTCCAGGCGGTCGTGGATGCCCGAACCCGAAAGTTGCAATCAGAATCTGAGGGTAAACGTGCTACCTTGGCCAGCCACTGATTCAACTTCGATACTGCCACCATGGCATTCCATGATGCGCTGACAAACCGTCAGGCCCACACCACTGCCGAGAAACTCTTCACGGGAATGAGTTCGTTGCAGAATCTGGAAGATTCTTTGGTAATGTGCCGGCTCAATTCCAACACCGTTATCGCTCACCCGAATGAATTTGTGCCCCAGGTCCTTGTAAGCCTTCACTTCGATCCGCGGAGGGCGTGGGCGACAGAACTTGATGCCGTTGGCAATGAGAATCTGGAATAACTGCACCAGCTGTGCGTTATCACCATTGATTGCGGGCAGTGAACCTACCGAGACCTGGGCGCCCCGCTCCTCGATCAAAACGGCCAGGTTGGAAATGGCCTGGGCTACAGATTGGTTGAGATCCACCGGCTCCAGAACAGGGGGCTTGGACTCCACCCGGGAAAACTCCGGCTGACGATCCAATACAGTACGCATACCTTACTCCCCCTTTACTGAAAACCTGGTGAACTCCGGTTCTTCCTCACGAGTCCGGCGGGAAGTCGCCGGTCCAACATGCGGTGTTTGTCATTGCTTTGCGACCTTCAAAGACAACTGGTTTGAAGGGCAGTAGGGCATGGGCACTCCGTCTTTCAGTTCCTGCAAGTAGCGATCGGTGTGCCCGGAGCCATGCTTGGCATGACAGAGTTCGTGGTTCATCGCACAACGGTCACCTACCCAGTAGAAGACATCGACTCCGCCATCAGCGTGGGGTATGGCGCATCCGCTAACCTTGGTGCCATGGGCGGCATTGGAAAAATCAACACCTGCACAAGCCTGATCCAGTTGTTCACGGTAAAGTGGCTCGACGCGGTTAATGGTCCCCATGGGAGTTTCATTCTCGAGGACCCCGTACGATTCGCAGTCCGAGGCAATGTCAGGCCAGTGCACACAGGCACTGAAAAGCAGCGGCACCAGTGACAAGGCAAGTAAACGGAAAATGGCCGGCCTTGATGTTGCATTTGATGGTAATACGTTGAATTCAGTAAACGTCCCCTTGATGTTCATTTGAATATCCTCCTTGATATTTCACTCCGGCAGCGCGTCCTGCGTACCGGAACTTCGGTTTCCTTTCCAATGGCGGGGAACAACGTCCCTGATGTCCCCCTTGCGACACTGAATTCGCTTTCCGGGTTTGAGAGTTCAGAAAGCGGTGTAGCTCCTTGCGCCTCGAATCCTGCATCCTTGCAGTGCGTCCTTGCCCAAAACCTTGTGTTAACAAAGTACCTCTGGCGCGATGTAATAGTCCTCCTGAACGGGGCCAGGGGGTACTGTGACAATTGACAGTTATGCCGGGCTAAATGACCGGAATGATTCGGAAGATAAAGGGAGGAAAAAAGCCTGTGGCGTGAATGAATGTCAGGTTTGAACCAGTCCGTGCTTCATGGCAAATCGAACCAATTGGGAATTGTTATCGACGTCAAGGGTTTCCATGATGCGATATTTATGAAACGCAACAGTACGTGGCGTGACATTCAGTATTTCTGCCGTTTCCTTCATGGTCATGCCTTCGGCAAGCAGTTGGAGGATCTCGCGCTGCCTCACCGTCAGTTTGTCGAACAAGCCTTTTTTATCGCCACCCATTAAGGAATGGAGCATCCCCTCGGTTACCAAAGGGGTAATGTAGGAAGAGCCCCGGGCGACCGAATGAATGGCCTGTAACAATTCTGTGGAAGCGGAATTCTTGAGCAAATACCCTTTTGCCCCGGCCCGCATCACGTTGGCGACAACATCCGGGTCATTGCTCACGGTGAGGTAAATGATCTTCAGATCTGGTATCAACTTGAGGAGTTTGACCCCTGCATCCAGACCATTGAGTACCGGCATCGAGATGTCCGCTACAACCACGTCAGGCTTTAAATCACGAACCACCTTGATCATCTCGCGACCGTCGCTTGCGGTACCGACAATTTCTACAGTGTCGTCATCCAATAACAGCCGCCGGAACGCTTCGAGAACGAGGGTGTGGTCATCTACCAGTACTAAACGAATAGGTTTCATGTCATTAATACTCCACAAGATTTATCACTTCATCTCTTGGTAGACTATTGAGATCTCTGATGCCCATCTTCACAGTCTCTACGTTGGCGCCCCCACGGCAACACAAGGATCATGATTGAAGCGCTAACTCTGCCATCTACTGATATGCACAAGCCTCAAATAACGCTATATCAGCCAGTGTACTAAGAATTGAGAATATATTCCGTAATCCGTTTAGTTGGACGCCTCTCCCTTTTGCGAAGCTGGGCCTTCGTTTATTGCCTGGCGAAACTCAAGGTTGAAGGGCCTGCAGCAGGTCCTCAATGATATCGGAGGCATCTTCGATGCCCACCGACAGTCGCAGCAACGCCGGTTTTATGCCCAATTGTTCCCGTTCCGCGGCGCTAATTTTCTGATGTGAGGTAGCCACGGGCTGACAAATGGTGGTCTCCACCCCGCCCAGGCTGATGGCACAGGGCACCATTCTGAGCCTGCGCAGGTAATTGAGTGGCTCGATGTGCTCTGCGAGCTCGAAACTCATCATTCCGCCGAAGCCGCTCATTTGCCGCGCGGCAATTACGTGTCCTGGATGCTGCTTCAGCCCGGGGTAATTAACTCGCGCAATGCTCGGGTGCTTGCTCAGTTCCCCCGCCACCAGCAGGGCATTGTCGGATTGACGCTGCACGCGCAATTCCAGGGTTTTCAGGCTGCGTTCCAGCAGCGCACAATCCTGGGCATTGAGGCTGCCGCCGTGCATCAGCGCATGATGGCGCAATTTTTCAATCAGTGACGCAGAAGCGGCAATGGTTCCGCAGCATAGGTCGCTGTGGCCACCCAGGTATTTGGTGCCGCTGTGCATGACGATGT
>JBGTHE010000480.1:0-3306 GCA_041746335.1 Lysobacterales bacterium
GATATTGACGACGCCGCCGGGTAAGTCGGAAGTGTCCAGCACCTGATAAAAATCAGTAGCGAGTAAAGCGTAGTACTCGGACGGGACAACTACTACTGCATTACCCATGGCGATGGCCGGCATGATGGTGGACACCAGACCCAACAAACCTGCTTCCTCAGGGGCGACGATGCCAATAACGCCCAGCGGTTCTTTCATGGCCAGGGTGACATTGCGGAACGGTGTGGCATGCACCTGGCTGTCGTACTTGTCGGACCAGGCGGCATAGGTATAAATGCGATCGATACATAGCGCTATTTCCGTTTCTGCATCCGCCATACCGCGGCCGCTGAGCTGCGTTAGCCTGCGGGCGAATTCAGCAGACCGGGCAGCCAGGTTTTCAGCAATATAGAACATCACCTGAGCGCGGTTGTGCGCAGTGCTTCCACCCCAGCCTTTGGCGGCCCGGGCTGCTTCAACCGCATTGCGGATGTCTTTGCGATTGCCAGCGGGAACTTCGGCCATCACTCTGCCCTGAGCATCCAGCGCCGCACGGCTATAACCGCCATCCGGGCGCACCTGTTTACCGCCGATATACAATTTTGCCGTGCGGTCAATGATTGGAAGCCCAGCGCCTGAAGCTACGCTTGACTCTGTTCCTGACTCCCCGGCTGGAGTCGGGACTTGCGGCAGTGGTGTAAAAGGCTGATCGGCCAACTGGCTTTCCCATTTGGGCTTGAGGTATTCGTACAGGCCTTCCTTACCCCCTTCACGGCCAAATCCTGATTCACGATAGCCGCCGAAGCCCGCAGCTGCATCAAACTGGTTAGTGCAATTCACCCACACCGAACCGGCCTTGATCTGCGGTGCAATGTCGAGTGCCAGGTTGATGTTCTCGGTCCAAACGCTGGAGGCCAGGCCGTAACGGCTGTTGTTGGCCAACTGTACGGCTTCGGACGGTGTTCGGAACGACATCGAAACCAGCACGGGGCCAAAGATTTCTTCCTGCGCCAGCGTGGATGAGGGTTGCACCTCTGTCAGCAAAGTCGGTGGGTAAAAACATCCACCCTTCGGCAGATCACACTTGGGTTGCCATTTCTGAGCACCTTCAGAAACACCCAGCTCAACCAGTTGACTGACCCGCTCCACCTGGCTCGCATCGATCAGGGCACCGATATCCACGCTTTTGTCCAGCGAATCCCCGATGACCAGTTTGCCCATGCGCTGGCGGATTTTGTCATGCAATGCATCGGCCACAGATTCCTGCACCAGCAGGCGGGAACCTGCACAACAGACCTGGCCCTGGTTGAACCAGATGGCGTCCACCAGACCTTCCACTACGCTGTCGAGATCAGAATCTTCGAACACGATGAAAGGAGACTTGCCACCCAATTCGAGGGTCAATTTTTTGCCCGTGCCGGCGGTAGCCCGGCGCAGAATCCGCCCTACTTCCGTTGAACCGGTAAAAGCCAGCTTGGCAATATCCGGGTGCGCTGTGATTGCCTGGCCGGCTTTATGGTCACCCAGCACCAGGTTGAACACGCCGGGTGGTAAACCAATTTCGCTGCACATCTCGGCAAACAGCACCGCAGTGGCAGACGTAAATTCCGCCGGCTTCATCACCACGGTATTGCCCATGGCCAGTGCCGGCGCCACCTTCCAGGCCAGCATCAGCAAGGGAAAGTTCCACGGGATGATCTGCCCGACCACACCCAGTGGTGCGTATGCTGATAGTTCCGACTCAGCCAGTTGAGCCCAGCCAGCATGGTAGTAAAAGTGCCGGGCGACCAGCGGAATGTCGATGTCACGGGATTCGCGTATGGGCTTGCCGTTATCCATGCTTTCCAGCACCGCAAACAAACGGCTGTTCTTCTGGATATGGCGGGCCATGGCGTAGAGATAGCGCGCCCGGGCGTGCCCTCCCATTCCGGCCCACGCGTCTTGAGCATTTTTTGCAGCAGTGACGGCGAGGTCTACGTCCTGTGCCTCGCCATCAGCCACTTCAGCAATCTGCTGGCTGGTGGCAGGGTTAAAGCTGGCGAAGTATTGCCCGCTTGCAGGCGATTGCCAGCGGCCGTTGATGAAGTGGTCGAATCGCGCCTGGCGTTGTCCTAACCAGGCCCTGGCCTCGGTCGCACTCTCAGGAGCTGGGCCATAATCCATGCTGGCGAATGCATCCCTTACTGACATGTCATTCTCCCTGCCTGATGATGAGCAGCCACTGGTTAGTCGCTCAGCTCACCGGATGGCGGAATTGTGCTGAATAGCTACCTGTTAAGTGATGCTCCAGCTGGCGCTCGATATCTCCCAGCAAACTGCTGGCACCAAAACGGAATAAATCATTTCTGAGCCAGCGCTTACCCAGCTCTTCTTTCATCAGCACCAGATATTCAATCGCGTTTTTGGCTGTGGATATGCCACCGGCAGGTTTGTAGCCCACGTAGTAGCCGGTCAGCTCGTGGTATTCACGAATGGCCCTCACCATCACCAGGCTGAAAGGCAAAGTCGCGTTCACGGATTCCTTGCCGGTACTGGTCTTGATGAAATCTGCACCTGCCATCATGCAAACCCAGCTGGCCTTGGCGATGTTACTAAGGGTGGCCAGCTCGCCCGTGGCGAGTATGGCTTTCATATGCGCCTCACCGCAGGCTTCACGATAGGCCTGCACTTCCTGGTACAAACCTTTCCAGTCACCGGTCAGCACTTTGGCGCGACTGATAACGATATCAATTTCGCCAGCACCGGCCGCAACCGACTCGCGCACCTGGGCCAGTTTCAGAGCCTGGGGAATTTGTCCGGCAGGAAAGCCGGTCGATACCGCCGCCACCGGGATACCGCTGCCTTGCAACTCATCAACTGCTGTGGCAATCAGGTTGTGGTAAACGCAAACAGCTCCGACCTTGATGTTCAGATCCGCCACGCCCAAGCCCTCGAGGATGTCTTGCCGCACGGGACGAATGGCTTTCTGACACAAACGCCGCACTTTGCCTGGCGTGTCATCGCCCGCCAGTGTAGTGAGGTCGATACAAGTGATGGCGCGCAGCAGCCAGGCCGCCTGGTAATTCTTTTTTATTGAACGACGTTTGCTCATGGTTGATGTACGTCGTTCAACAGCGCTGCGATTGACCCGGATACGGCCAAACAGATCAGGCTCGAAGGCCATACCTGGATTGCGCTCCACCGGCGATGCGGTCAACGCATGAACATTGTTGGTTTTTGCCTGTGACACTGGTCGAGCACCTGCAAAGAGAACGGCCTGCCATTATAGTGGCCCTGAACACAGAATTGCAGTTCGAATGCGGGATTTGCATGTACTTCTCGCAGGGC
>JBGTHE010000481.1:0-3419 GCA_041746335.1 Lysobacterales bacterium
TGAAGTGGTCAATGGCGCGGGCCGTAAAATGTTGCAGGACGCCGGTATTGCGGTTGAGACGGGATTGATGAAGGAAGCTGCCGAATCCCTTAATTCAGGGTTCCTCCAACGCATGCGGCTGGGACGGCCGTGGGTCCGTATCAAGCTGGCAAGCAGTGTCGACGGTCGCACAGCCATGGCCGACAGAGCGAGCCAATGGATAAGCTCTGAAGCATCCCGAGAGGATGTGCAATTGTGGCGAGCCAGGTCAAGTGCAATTCTGACGGGAATAGGTACCGTTCTGGCTGATGATCCGCGAATGACAGTCAGGCTGGAAGGCATTGAACATCAGCCGGTGCGTGTCATTGCGGACAGTCGCTGGCGGACACCTGTGAGCAGCCGGATTTTGCAACAGCCGGGCAAAGTTATTGTCGCTGGAAGTCAGCGCTTTGATGCGCCACGTGATCTGCGGGACACGGGAGTCCAGTTGTTAGCGTTGCCAGAACTGGATGGAAAACTGGATTTGAAAGCTTTGCTCACATCGCTGGCACATGAGCAGATCAACGAATTGCAGGTTGAGGCGGGCGAAAACCTCTGTGGCTCCCTTTTGAAACTCGATCTGGTTGATGAAGTGCTTTTATATCAGGCCCCGGTGATACTGGGTGAAGGGGGTTCTGGTCTTTTTGCAGGTTTGGACATCAGTTCGATGCGGGACAGAATACAACTGCAATTGATCGAGAGTTGCTTTGTAGGAAATGACCATCGACTCCGCTATCGTCCTTTGCGTCAACCGCGGGTGCAGGATTGATATGTTTACGGGAATTGTCATGTCTCGAGGTTCAATAGCAGAGCGCATCCCTTCCTCGGGCGATCTGCGTTTGCGTATAGACAGTGGCGGACTGGATTTAACCACCTGTGCCACTGGCGACAGCATTGCCGTCTCAGGTGTGTGTCTGACCATGTTGCAGCCCCACCGTAATGAGTTTCTTGCGGATGTGTCGGCAGAAACTCTGCAGCTGACAACCTTGGGTACCTTGCAGGTGGGTGACAATGTCAACCTGGAGTTAGCGCTGACTCTGCAGGACAGGCTGGGTGGGCATCTGGTCAGTGGCCATGTGGATGGAATGGGCCGTTTGATCAGGCGGCATGAGGATGGCCGCGCACAACGATTTGAGTTCGAGCTGCCGCCGGAACTAACCCGCTACGTGGCCCATAAGGGCTCGGTCACCATAGAGGGTGTCAGCCTGACGGTAAATGAAGTGCTGGGAACCCGATTTTCCGTATGCCTGATTCCGCATACACTGGAAGTCACCAGTCTCGGTGCATTGCAGCCCGGCCAGCAGGTTAATATCGAAGTGGATCTGGTAGCGCGGTACATTGAAAGGTTGTTGGTCGGCGATCATTCGACGACTGCGAACAAGAGTGGAGTTGATCGTGAGTGAAAGCAGTACATTGAATACTGTGCCCGAGTTGCTGGAAGAAATCCGCGCCGGGCGCATGGTGGTGTTAATGGATGATGAAGATCGGGAAAATGAAGGTGATCTCATCATGGCCGCATCCAAAGTACGGCCTGAAGATATCAATTTCATGGCGCGCTTCGGCCGCGGCCTGATTTGCCTGCCATTAACGCGGGAACGGTGTCACCAGCTCAATCTGCCCCTCATGGTGAACATCAACCAGGCTCGTTTTTCCACCAACTTTACGGTTTCAATTGAAGCGGCAGAAGGGATCACCACTGGTATTTCAGCTTATGACCGGGCTCATACCATACGCGCTGCGGTGCAGCCGGACGCAGCTCCACGCGATCTGTCTCAACCGGGGCATGTGTTTCCCCTGATGGCCCAGCCGGGCGGTGTGCTGGCGCGCGCCGGACATACTGAAGCCAGTGTAGACCTGGCTATGTTGGCTGGTCTAGAGCCAGCAGCTGTGTTGGTTGAAATTCTCAATGAAGACGGCAGCATGGCGCGGCGCCCGCAGCTGGAAGTTTTCGCCCGCGAGCACGGCCTGAAAATCGGCACCATCGCCGAACTGATTCACTATCGGCTGCAAACCGAACGATCCATAGAGCATGTATCCCGGCATGAAGTTGAAACTGACTTCGGGCCGTTCGTATTGCATACCTACCGCGATACCATTGAAGGTCGTCTGCATTTGGCGCTGATGCGCGGTGAACCGGATCCCGACGCTGGATTCCTGGTACGTGTGCATGTGCAGAATCCCCTCAGTGATGTGTTGGCCATTCAGCGTTCCGACTTTGGCTTGCCGGTCCGAACGGCTCTCGCGGAGATAGCCACTCAGGGCAGCGGAGTGGTTCTCGTGCTGGGTGGACATGGTTCTGATGAAGAATTATTGCGACAGATACAACAACAACCTGAGCCCAGCGTGGTAGCCAATGGCGATAACCGTCGTTCACGTGAGCTGCGATCTTACGGCATTGGCGCACAGATCATCGCAGACCTGGGTGTGCGCAAGATGCGCGTGCTCAGCGCTCCCTGGAAGCTGAGCGGCCTGGCCGGATTTGGTCTTGAGGTGACGGAATATGTGAATCCGGCACTTGCTTCTGAATCGGTTGAGCCAACAGAGTCTCAGGCACAGTCTCAGGCACAGTCTCAATTGCCGAAAAGCGGAGCAGCGCATGGCTGACCAGGCCAAGACATTGCAGCCCTACATCGGCATTGCGGCCAGTCGCTTCAATCAGTTCATTGTTGAACAGTTAGTTGAAGGTGCGCGCGATGCTTTATTGCGCAATCACATTTCGGAGCAACAACAGGAGCTGATCTGGGTACCTGGCGCGTTTGAATTACCCTTACTGGCAGATCGCATGGCAGCCACGGGGCGCTTTGACGCCATCATTGCTCTGGGTGCCGTCATACGGGGGGGTACGCCGCATTTTGAATATGTCGCCGGTGAATGCGCCAGTGGCATCAGCCGGGTGGCACTCGATCACGGCTTGCCCATCGTGTTTGGTGTATTGACTACAGATACGATCGAACAAGCTCTGGAGCGAGCGGGAACTGGTGAGGGTAACAAAGGTTTCGATGTAGCCATGACGGCTCTTGAAATGATCCATACCCTGCGACAGCTTGCAGAAGGTCCGGCCGGATCTGGATTGTGAGTGCTTCTCATGCACATGAGCCGGTACAACGGGCCCGCCGACGGGCACTGCAGGCCTTGTACCAACACCAGTTAACCGGGCAGCAAGCGGGTCTCATCCTGCTTCAGTTTCGCCAGACCCAGGATTTCAAGGGTGTGGATGACAACTATTTTGAGCTGCTGGTGCGCGGTGTGATTGACCAGCAAGCCGAACTGGATGGAAAGCTGCAGCCTTTGCTCGATCGTGCGCTGGAGGTAGTGGACGTTATCGAGAAGAATGTATTGCGCATTGGTGCCTGGGAGTTGCTCAACGCACCGGAGTTACCGTTTCGCATTGTTCTGGATGA
>JBGTHE010000482.1:0-2119 GCA_041746335.1 Lysobacterales bacterium
AAACATCGTGCCTTGACCTTGTCGTTGTCAGTGGGTTTGTTCGCCATTGCAGTCTTCATGCTGAGTCAGATTGGTACTGAGTTGGTTCCGCAATTGCAGCAAGGTCGCTTCAACATCACGCTGGAAGCGGCACCGGGCACACCTCTGGCGGAAACCGATGCGGTGCAGACAGCAATCCAGAACCTTGCCGCCTCTGATGACTCCGTGGCGCAGGTTTTCGGTGTTGCGGGTTCAGGTAATCGTATCGATGCCAATCCCACTGAGAGTGGTGAAAATATTGCCCGTATGTTGATCAGCATGGCCCCTGAAAGCAACAGTCAGCAACAGCAATCACTGATCGCGCGTTTGCGAGAGCGGGCGAGACAGGTTGCCGGACTTGAGGCTACTTTTTCTTCACCTGAATTATTGAGTTTCGACAAGCCTTTGGAAGTAGAGATTCAGGGTTACGACCTGGTCACTTTGCGTCAGGCCAGTGATCAGGTGTTGGCACTGTTACGTCAGTCAGACCGTTTCGCTGATGTGGAATCCAGCATGGAGCGGGGCCATCCGGAAGTGCAGATATTTTTTGACCAGGAGAGGGCTGCTGCATTAGGCCTGACGGTAAAAGAAGTTTCTGACCAGGTGGTTGGCAAGATTCGCGGTCGGGTTGCAACTCGATACAGCTGGCGTGACCGCAAGATCGACGTGCTGGTTAGAATTGGTGAAGATGATCGCCAGTCGATCAGTGCAGTGCGTGACCTCATTATCAATCCTCAAAGCGAGCGGCCAGTACCCTTGTCTTCGGTGGCTGAAATCGTAGTTGGCGAAGGTCCAGCTGAAATCCGTCGTAGTGATCAGGAACGCGTAGCGCTGATCGAGGCCAACCTGGCCTACGGCGACCTGGGCTTTGCGGTGGCGGAGGTCAATGCATTACTCAGTAACGTGAAACTGCCTTATGGATTGTCATTGCGGGTCACCGGGCAGAGCGAAGAAATGAACGCATCCTTCCGTTCATTGATGTTTGCGCTGTTGTTGGCCATTTTTCTGGTTTACCTGGTGATGGCATCACAGTTTGAATCACTGCTGCATCCTTTTGTCATTCTTTTCTCCATACCACTGGCGGCGATAGGTGTTGCCGTGGCGTTGTGGCTGACAGATACCCGCCTGAGTGTGATTGTATTCATTGGGTTAATCATGCTGGCCGGTATCGTGGTCAATAATGCCATCATACTCGTTGACCTGATCAATCAACTGCGCGCCCGTGGCATGGAGCGCATGGCAGCCATCCGCGAAGCTGCACATTTACGCTTGCGGCCCATCATGATGACCACCCTGACCACGCTGCTCGGCCTTTTGCCTATGGCTTTTGGTCTGGGCGAGGGTTCTGAGATGCGTACCCCCATGGCGATTACGGTAATAGGCGGTCTGCTGACTTCAACCATGCTCACCCTGCTGGTGGTTCCGGTCATGTATTCCTTGCTGGACCGGCGTAAGGACACCGTGGTGGACGAGGATGCCACCCAGGAGCAGGTCTTCAGCACGAACCCCCGGACGGTACAAGGCTGAATCATGTCACCTGCTCAATTTGCCATGGAACGGCCGGTGACCATCACCATGTTGTTTGTCTCTATGGTTGTAATTGGTCTGATTTCCAGTCGCTTATTACCGCTGGAGTATTTCCCCGCTGTCGATGTGCCGTTCATCATGGTGAACATTCCCTATGAAGGCTCAACGCCGCAGGAAGTAGAACGGGAAATCACCCGGCCGGTAGAAGAAGTCATAGCCACCTTGAGTGGTATCAAGAACCTGGAAACCACTTCCACTGCTACCGGCGCAAATTTCGAAGTGATGTTCGACTGGGGCACGGATGTGGCCGTAAAAGCCGTGGAGGCCAGGGAGCGTGTCGAAGCCATCCGTGACCAGCTGCCGGCTGATCTGCGCCGAATTAACGTTTTCAAATTCAATTTTACCGATCAGCCAGTACTCACGCTGCGCATTTCCAGCGAGCGTGACCTGTCCAACGCCTACGACATGCTGATGCGGCGGCTGGTCAAACCACTGGAGCGGATTCCTGGGGTGGCGCGCGTGGATTTCCAGGGCATAGAACCCCGCGAGGTGCGCATCGACCTCGTGGCTGACC
>JBGTHE010000483.1:0-2972 GCA_041746335.1 Lysobacterales bacterium
CGGGATTGTTCGGGTTTTGTCTTCAGTTTCGGCCTGAGCTGGCCCGTTAATCAAGCCGACAATCACCACCCATATTGTGGTCAGGCGATAGCGATGATGTAAGCGCATGGTTGTTTACTCCGGTCGGTAGCTAAGCTTTGAAAGGCACTTAGCGTCGTAGTATAGGTGACCGGCCCGTTCGATCAACCAGAGCCTGCTAACACTATTGGAATAGCGAAGGCTTTTTCACCTTGGAGTGAACATCGCGTTATAATTGCTGCGTCAATACAGCTCTGATAATGAAACAGAGTTTCAACAACCGCGCCCGGGACTTCCCGGGCGTTGTTACAATTGAACTTTGCCAAGGCAGAATCTGCCGCTGCGCAAAACAGCACCCCTGGCCGGGAGGAGAATAGCCGTCATGCAACTGATCGGTGAAGCCCTGACATTTGACGACGTAAGCCTGGTGCCTGCGTATTCCAGCATTCTGCCCCGCGATGTAGACCTGAAAACCCGCATTAGCCGCGAAATCCTGCTCAAGGCACCCCTGGTGTCTGCGGCCATGGACACCGTCACCGAGGCGCGGCTGGCCATCGCCATGGCGCAGGAAGGCGGCATCGGTGTGGTGCACAAGAACATGAGCCTGCAAAAACAGGCCGAACACGTGCGCATCGTCAAGAAATACGAAGCCGGAGTAATCAAGGATCCGGTAACGGTTACTCCGCAAACCACCATACGCCAGGTCATCGAAGTGACCCAGCGGCACAACATTTCCGGTGTGCCGGTGGTGGATGGCAATGAGCTGGTTGGTATCGTCACCAGTCGAGATATGCGGTTTGAGAAGAAGCTCGACGACCCGGTGCGCAATATCATGACGCGCAAGGAAAAGCTGGTGACCGTGCAGGAAGACGCCAGCCAGGACGAAGTGCTGGAACTGCTGCATCGCCACCGGATTGAAAAAGTGCTGGTGGTCAATAAAAACTTCGAATTGCGTGGCCTGATTACCGTCAAGGACATACAGAAATCCAGCGATTTCCCCAATGCCGCCAAAGATTCACAGGAACGCCTGTTGGTGGCGGCGGCAGTGGGTGTAGGCGGTGATACGGAAGAACGTATCCAGGCATTGGTTGATGCCGGAGTGGACGTGGTGGTGGTGGACACCGCGCACGGTCATAGCCTCGGTGTCATTGAGCGTGTGCGCTGGGTAAAGCAACATTTTCCCGATGTTCAGGTCATTGGCGGGAACGTAACCACCGCAGAAGGTGCGCTTGCTCTGGTGGATGCCGGCGCAGACGGCATCAAAGTGGGGCAGGGGCCCGGTTCCATCTGCACCACGCGTGTAGTGGCAGGTGTGGGTGTGCCCCAGATAACAGCGGTGGCCAATGTGGCAGCTGCGCTGAAAGGCAGCGGTGTGCCGGTCATCGCCGATGGCGGCATTCGCTTCTCCGGAGATATGGCCAAGGCCATAGCCTCGGGTGCCTGGACCGTAATGATCGGCGGGCTGTTTGCCGGCACCGAAGAAGCACCCGGCGATGTGGAATTGTTCCAGGGACGCTCCTACAAATCCTATCGTGGCATGGGCTCCATAGGCGCCATGCAGCAAGGATCTAGAGACCGCTACTTCCAACACGATGTCAGCGCTGACAAGCTGGTTCCGGAAGGCATAGAAGGGCGAGTGCCCTACAAAGGTTCTTTGTCTGGAGTGATCCACCAATTGCTGGGTGGGCTGCGATCATCGATGGGTTACCTTGGCAGCACCACGATTGAGCAGTTTCATGCAGATGCGCGGTTTGTGCGGATTACCAATGCAGGCATACGTGAAAGCCATGCGCACGATGTGCAGATCACCAAGGAAGCGCCCAACTACAAGTTGTCCTGACCAGCATTAGCAAGCGGAATAATTTCCTGACAGGAACGCACTCAGCCATGAGCCCAGAAAGGCGCAGTACCAGCGAAAGCGACAACATCCAGAATAGCCTTCAGGGCAGCAATCCGGGCGACATTCACCACGATCGCATTCTCATCCTCGATTTCGGTTCGCAATACACTCAGTTGATTGCCCGCCGCGTTCGCGAGATCGGGGTGTATTGCGAGATCTGGCCCTGGGATAGCACCGCAGACGCAATCTCCGGCTTTGTCGCGCGGGGTATCATTCTCAGCGGTGGGCCGGAATCCGTGCACGCTGAAAATGGTCCGGCCGCACCTGACATTGTTTATGAGCTGGGCGTGCCGTTGTTGGGAATTTGCTATGGCTTGCATACCATGGCCAGTCAACTGGGCGGTCGGGTCATTCCTTCCGAGCTGAAGGAATTCGGATATGCCCGAGTGGACCAGGTGGCCGATTCCCGCTTGCTGCGCGACATTCATGATGCCCAGGGTGCACAAGGCCAGGAACAACTCGATGTGTGGATGAGCCACGGCGACAAAGTCAGTGAGTTACCGGCAGGTTTTGCAGTTATCGCCGCCACTGATTCAGCGCCTGTTGCAGCCATGGCCGACGAAGCGCGCCGTTTTTACGGCGTGCAGTTTCATCCTGAAGTGACGCACACCGCCCAGGGCCAGGCCATCCTCAGCCGCTTTGTTCTGGAAATCTGCGACTGCGCTGCCGCGTGGACGGCGGAAAACATCATTGAAGATGCCATGCAGCGTTGCCGCGATCTGGTGGGTACGGATGAAGTCATCCTTGGCCTTTCAGGTGGCGTGGATTCCAGTGTGGTCGCTGCTCTGCTGCATCAGGCCATAGGCGCGCAACTGACTTGTATATTTGTAGATACCGGCATGTTGCGGCTGGGTGAATCCGATCAGGTTATGGCTACGTTCAAACTGCACATGGGCCTGAAGGTGGTGCGGGTGGACGCGCGCGAACGTTTCCTCACTGCACTCAAAGGTGAGGCTGATCCAGAAGCCAAGCGCAAGATTATCGGGCGTTGCTTCATCGAAGTGTTCGAAGAACAGGCACGGCAGTTTGGCGATGCGCGCTGGTTGGCGCAGGG
>JBGTHE010000484.1:0-2660 GCA_041746335.1 Lysobacterales bacterium
TGGAATTGAAGCTTTCATAGCGGCCGATCCATTGTCCAGGCGGCGCGAAGAACTGCTGGAGGCACTCCACGAAGCTAAAGTCTCCATGGGTTAAAATCAGCGCAGCACCACCGACTTATTACAGGGCTCACAGCAGTGTCAGAGAATCTGGACTTTACAGGCGAGCGATTTACTCCGGAGTGTCTTCGTGAAATTCGCTATGAGCACTTTCATCGATACGCTGTGGCGGCAAATTGGGTTGGTGGCCTCAAAGTGCTCGATGCTGCTTGTGGGGAAGGCTATGGGTCATATTTACTGGCCGCCAGAGCCAATGAGGTGACCGGTGTCGATGTTGCTGAAAAGGCCGTTGCTCACGCCAAATCCCGTTACGTGGCGCAGAATCTTGAATTTGTCGAGGCCGATTGTTGCTCAACCCCTTTTGGCAACAACAGTTTCGATTGTATCGTCAGTTTTGAAACGCTTGAACACCTGGAAAATCAACGGGCTCTGCTTACAGAATTCCGCCGACTGCTCAAGCCGTCTGGCTTCCTGATCATTTCCTCGCCCGACAAGGCCGTCTACACAGATAAAATGGGAAATGATAATCCCTTCCATGTAAGCGAATTGTATCGGTCTGAGTTTGAAAGACTTCTGGCGGAATACTTTCCGACGGTGCGCTTGTTGGGTCAAAAGTTGGGTTTTCATTCCATGATCTGGCCGCTGCAGCCATCCGGTAGTAAGCAGTTCCTGTTGCAACAGGAAAGCGATACATCAATCGATCAATTGCAGCAAGCTTCCAGTGAACCGGTATATCTGCTGGCGATTTGTGCAACTAGCCCAAGTGAAATTCCGAAGTACGACCAGGACTTGTTCCTGTTCGATGACTTCACAGAATCAGTCTATCAGCACTACTACCATGAGATTCGCCGCAACCTGGAAACCGGTCGAATCCTGCAAGATCTGGAATCCCGGATCGCGAACCTGCAAGCAGAATTGCATTCGACAAACCTTTCCGTGGCTGGCGAGCAGTCGGCCGGCGCAAAAAAGACCTGGTTGCAACGCGTTTTGCAAAAGCTCAAAGGCTGACCTCAGAAGTGGATAATAGCTGCCGCGTTATCATCATCAACTATAACGCGGGCGAAGCCTTGTTACGCTGTGTGGCTTCGGTTTTGTCAACGCGTGAACCATTGAGCATGGTCGTGGCGGATAACCAGTCCAGCGACGGCAGTTGCGAAGTGTTGCGAAGCCGCTTCGGTTCGGCGCCACGTTTAAACATCCTGGAAAATCCCGTCAATCTTGGCTTCGGACCTGCTGTTAATGCCTGTGCGCACACCGCCACAGAGCCTTACTTGTTAATTCTCAATCCGGACTGCGAACTGTTTCCGGAAACTCTATGGCAATTGCGTGAAGCTTTGGAGCGGGATGCTTCAGCAGCTTTAGCGGCTCCGAGGATTCTTGATGTCAAAGGTAATGTCTTGCGCGGCACACTGCGCAGATTGCCAGACCCATGGCGGGCATTCATGACGGGCAGCGGAATGTGGCGACTCGCCCATCGGTTTCCGGTTTTATCCGGTGTGGAAGTACCCGCAAAGGCTTTTCCTCAACATACAACTAAAGCCGAAGCCGTATCCGGTGCCTGTATGCTCGTCAGATCAAAGGTATTTCAATCCCTGGAAGGTTTTGATGAAAGCTTCACCATGCATTTTGAAGACCTGGATCTGATGGCCAGAATTCAGCAAATTGGCATGCATTGCTTGCTGGTGCCTTCAGCTAATGCAATTCATCGGTCTGGGGTTTCCAGCGCAAGTCGTCCTCTATGGGTGTACCACCAGAAACACCTTGGACTGCAGCGTTATTTTCGAAAGCATGTCTATGCCCGCCACGGCCTGATTTCCCGATGTCTGGTAACAACAGCGAATTGGTTGCATTACCTGTTGGGATTGCCCTTCGCCCTGTTTCGACAGTTGCGTTTATGAGGGACGCACCAGCCGTCCTCGTCACCGGTGCAACAGCACAGGTGGGGTTGCACACTCTGCGCGATTTGCTCAATACCGGGATAAACGCTGTTGCACTCAGCAGAAAAGTAGCAAGCAGCGAACAAATCAGCCACCGCTCGGGTGCCCGTGTCGCCTGGTATCACCCTGAGCAATTCAGCGCGCTGATCAGCAGCAACACCATGGCTCAAGCCGCAGCAGACTTTGGAAAGCCAGAGTGTTTGCTGTCAGCCGGGCCCATTGAATTGGCTGAAGTGTGGCTGGACCGTTGCGCCAGTTTGCAGCGGATTGTTTGCTTATCCACCAGCAGCGTCTTCAGTAAGGCAAGTTCCGCTGATCCGGTTGAACGGGAGCAGATCGAAAAAATCCTTCTGTCCGAAGAGCGACTAGTGTCGACCTGCTCGTCCCGCGATATTGGTTTGGTAATTCTGCGGCCTACTCTGATTTACGGTTGTGGGCAGGACGCAAACATCAGCCGTATCGCCATCTTCATCAATCGATTCGGTTTCGTTCCGTTGGCGGGGGAAGCGAGGGGGTTGCGTCAGCCTGTCCATGTTGCTGACCTTGCAGGTTTGATGGTGAAGATTTCCCTGACAACAATATCTGGGCAGAGCTCGTTTGAAGTGGGGGGTGGCAACACGCTCACCTACCGGGACATGGTAGCCCGGATTTTTTCTGCCCTGGGCA
>JBGTHE010000485.1:0-8307 GCA_041746335.1 Lysobacterales bacterium
AGTACGTCGAGACCGTTCATTTCCGGCATCATCACATCCAGAACCACAAGGTCTATACCGGGCTTTTCAAGAACCAACAAAGCCGCTTTGCCATCATGGGCCAGGGTTACCTTGAAATCTTCGGACTCGAAAAATTCCTGCAGCAGTTCGCAGAGTTCTGTGTCGTCATCGGCGATCAGGATATTAGTTTGCATTCTCGGCAACAGATAGATTGAGTTCTGCGTTCATTCTATCCAATTCATGCCCGACAAGGCATAAAAAAAAGGCGCACCGGAGTGCGCCTAAGGGACTTCGAAGATCTGTCAGTAGCTATCAATCGACAAAAATACTCCAGTTGTAGTGCCAGGCTGAATCAGCGCTGCGAACAGCACCAGCCCAATCTACTTTGTCGAAGAAGTCGCCGAATACTTCAGGATCCATATCTTTGTCTTTCAGGAAGGTTGCGTTTGCTGGCGGATAAATACCAGTCAGGTTCGTGTTGGTGGTTTCGTTACCTGCTTGCGCAGAGATGAATGAAGCAGTGGTCCACGGATCAGAGGCATCTACAGCAAAGTTGGTTGGGCAATTGAAAATGGTATTTTCGAAAGTCAAAGTGCCAGTCAGCGCTTGCGGTGTTCCTGCTGCAGTAAAGGTAGCTGCGCTGTCAATGTTCAGACAGGTGGCGAAACCGGTGACGAGCATGTTGGTGAAGTTACCACCGGTGCCGCGACGTGGGTTCATACCCAGCTTGCTGGCCTTGCCAATGAGCGTCACGTTGGCGACTTTCGGCTGAGAGCGGGGCGACGCGTCATTATTCTGCTCCAGATTGTCCATTTCCATGCCGCGATCTGTTTCGACGGTCTCGTCCTGAATCTGTTTGACGATGGCATACTGGATATTGCCGCTGTAACCCATGGTCCAGTCTATGCTGTCATCCTGAATTTCGGTCAGGATCAGATGCTTGGCATTTACCGTGCCACCGAAAAACTCGATTCCGTCATCAGCATTGCGATGCACCTGCACATAGTCAACGACTGTGCCGTCGCCCACACCCTGAAGGGCGATACCGTTCAATTCGTCTTCGTCGGTAAATTTGATACCGGCAAACTGCACACGCACATAGCGCAGAACACCTGAGCTATCGTGAGGATCGGTACCACCAAAGGTTCCGCTGTTGCCTTCACCAAGTGCTGTACAAGGCGGTGTGGAACAGGTATTGATCGGTGCAAATCCATTGATTACCAAACCACCCCAGTCACCTGAAGTCGCGCCGTCGGCAATAGCAGTTGGGCCCGAGAATACAATGGGCGCATGTGGCTGGCCATCGGCAATGATTTTGCTGCCACGGCTGATGACGAGCAGGTCAATACCGCCGCTGCCGATAACACGGGTGCCGGCTTCGATGGTGATTCTGTTATCGTTATTGGAAGCATCTTTATTGCCAATGAATACACCACCACTCAGAACCCAGAGGGTGTTGTTGGTCAGCGTTATGTCCTGGGTATAGGTGCCGGTGAGTACGCAGGTGCGAGGTGATGCGGCAGGCGTAGAGAATGCCGGACATGCAGTGAAGGGCTGCTGATAAACACACTTGTCATTGGTATTACCCTTGGTGACGTTCAGAATTGGTTCAAAGGGGTTATCACCACTGCCGAACGGTGTGTTAGTCCAGGTGAACTCGGCATTATTGCAATCCATGAATTCAATATTCATGGTGCCCCAGTTTTCATTGTCGTTAACTGGATTACCTGCTCCCGGGCCGAAGACACCGCCTCTTACCGTGTTCAGCGGCACGGACACTTCGAACTGGCCCGGCACTACTTCGGCCGTGCCACTGACCCAGAACGCTTCCCCCATATCGTCATAAACGAACCCGGCCATGAAAATCACGCCTTGTTCCGGCCCTACCGGAATGTACTGCAGACCCCAACCACGCCGCGTGTTCAGGTCCTTTTCTACCCAATATCCATCCAACTGGCGGTCAATGGTGAAAGCACTCACCGACGCCGTCACCATACTCAGCAGTATCGCGATCACTGCAATGATTGAATTCCTGTAGTTCATTCTCGTTTCCTCTATTTCCTGTTTCTCAGTTGCGAACACGCATGTATTCCAACGTGGTCGGAAACGAATGCTAGGGGTCTTGTGTTGCAACAGCATGACCATTTTGTGACAACTGGGTTACAGAACAGCCAGCCGACTGTCATAGGGATGTCATAAATCAATCCTAGACTGCGCCAAATCGAAGCTGATGAAGATCAGCCGCTGCATCACCCATACCTGACTCAATCACCGATTCAATATAAAGACCGAAAGAGAGAAATGATGAACCTCACCTTCAAAACCACTTTTCTGGTCTGCACCGTTCTGACAAGCGCAACTCTCCTGCTGCCGGTCCGGGCTTCAGGCCAGGAAGCCAGCGAAAGCCTGGCCAACCGCCTGGTACAGATGCGTGGCCAGGTCGATGAGCTGCAAACCGAACTCTCCCTGTCACGTGACGAGCATCGAAACCGCATGGCATTCCTGACGGCGCAGCTGACCGAACTTGAAGCCACTCGTGATCGCGAAGCGCTGCGCTTGCAGCAGCTGGAAACGGAACTGGAAAAAATGCGTGTTGATGTGGCGGCGGCAGGTGATAGCTCCACAGTGCTCGAGCCTGTGCTCATGGATCAACTCAGCAGATTGCGGGAGCAGGTCAGCAAGGGCTTTCCCTTCAAGCGCGGAGAGCGACTGGCGGAGCTGGAGGAAATCGAGACACAGCTCTCTGGCGGTGTGATGACAGCGCAACGGGCTTTCAATCGGCTGTGGGCGTTTGTTGAAGATGAAATTCGCATAAGTCGGGAAAATGCCATTTACAGCCAATCCATCGCCCTCAATGGCGAAAATGTGCTGGTGGATATCGCGAAGCTCGGTAATGCCATGATGTATTTTCGCACGCGCGACCTGAGGTACGGACGCGCCGTTGAATCGGCCGATGGCTGGCGATTCGAATTGCTCACTGACCCTGCAGATCAGGAGAGAACCGCTCGCCTTTTTGACTCGCTGCGCAAACAGATACGCCAGGGGTATTTTGAATTACCCAACGCACTGCCCCGTTCCATGGAGGCAGGATCATGAAAAATTCCACTTGCCTCATACGTGCTCTGCCCATCAGCTTGCTGCTTGTCCTGAGTGTGGGCTTTTCCAGCTCTGCCTGGGCGCAGGAAGAGGACACGCCTGCTGAATCTCAGGAAACCGCACCTACAACGCCTGGTGAGACACAGACTGCCCCAACTGCGACCATAAACCCGCTGAAAACCCGCGATGAGCTGGAGACTGCCTATCAGAAAGAATATGCGTTCCTGGATGCGCAGCTGAATGACCTTCGTGCGCGGCAGACTGAATTTGAAGCAAGCTCTGCCAAAGCGCAGCAAGACAAACAAGCCAGCATCGACCGCATTGAAGGTGAATATATCGCTGCGCAAACCCGCAGTGAGCGTATCAATGAAATGCTGGAAGATGCAGAGCGTCAGGTGGCTGCTGTTGAAGACAGCAGAAACACACTGGAAGCGACCTACCTGCAAGCTTCAGCCACCCTTGAAGGCGTGGATTCGACAGGCGGAACCAGTGCCTGGAAATTCAATCCCGAAGCCGGTGACAGCACAAATATTACCAGCCTCTTCGACACTACTTTTAGCATCCTGGAGCAGCAAGGCCGTTTGCGCAGTGAACCCGGCAGCTTTTTTCTGGCGGATGGAACCGAAGTTCAGGGTGAGATCATACGCATCGGAAATATTGCAGCCTTTGGTGTAGCCGGAGAACAAGGTGGCGCATTGGCTCCTGCCGGCGATGGCAATCTGAAAGTCTGGTCGGCGTCTGATCCGGCAACGGCTCAGGCATTAGCAAGTGGTAACTCCCCCGACGCAGTTAAAGTTTTCCTGTACGAGTCAACCCAGAAGGCCATTGAAGAACAGGTCGGTAAAACCGTACTCAGCGTCATCAACAGCGGTGGCCTGATTGCCTGGATCATTGTGGGGCTGGGTGTATTGGCCGCTATTTTGATAGTTCTACGTACGATATTCCTACGCAGTGCCAGTGCCAGCACGGGCAGGGTACAACAGGAAATTGGCGGTCTGGTTGCAGACGGCAAGCTGGAAGCTGCACTCAAAGCGTGCAAACAGCTGAAAGGATCAACCGCGCGCGTGGTGGCATCGGCCGTTCGCAACCTGGACCGCGATCGTGCTCATATCGAAGATATCGTTTCCGAACAGATATTGCATGAAAGCGCCCATCTCAATCGATTTGGTGCATTTATCATCGTGATTGCTGCAGTCGCTCCGCTGCTGGGACTGCTGGGCACGGTAACCGGCATGATCTCCACCTTCGACATCATCACCGAGTTTGGCACCGGTGACCCCAAACTGCTTTCCGGTGGCATCTCCATTGCGCTGGTCACCACCGAAGTGGGGCTGGCGGTGGCCATCCCGGCGCTGATTTTCGGCAACCTGCTTTCGGGCTGGGCTGAATCGATCAAGGACGAGATGGAAAAAGCAGCATTGCATGTGATCAACCTGTACACCATCAGAAAATCGGTCAACCAGGCTGCCTGATCCCATGTTCTACGGGCTGATACAACAGGTAGCGGAGTACATTCAAGCCGGCGGCTGGGTAATGCCGCCGTTGCTGGTCGCTACTGTAGTGATGTGGTTTGCCATTGGCTATCGCTTTGCGACCTTGAAACGTGGCACCACGCGTGGTGTGCGAACCCTGCTAGCCCGCGCTGAACAAGGGAAGAAGATATCAGATGACGGGATCATGGTACGGGCTTTACACAAGGGGCTTGCCGTAAAGGCTAGTGCCACCCGCCAGAATTTACGCCCGCTGCTTGACGATGCCTTGTGGGAAGAAGAACGCGATCTGGATAAATTGAACATACTGATCACGACCATCGTAATGGCAGCGCCCTTGTTGGGCTTGCTGGGAACCGTGATCGGCATGATTGAAACCTTTGATTCTCTGGGGGACATGTCGCTGTTTTCCCAGTCCGGCGGTATTGCCGGTGGAATTTCACAGGCCTTGATTACCACCCAGATGGGTCTGGCTGTTGCCATACCGGGGCTGATTGTGAACGGCTCACTGAATCGCCGGGCAAAAGACATTGAACTGGAATTGGCACAAATGAAAGACATGCTGTGTGCAGACATGACGGCCGGGAGTTAACATGCGTTACCGCGAACGAAAAGAAGCTCTTCAGAACGTCGATGTTTCGCCACTGATCGACATGGTGTTTATCCTGCTGATTTTTTTCATGGTCAGTACGACTTTCGTCAAGGATATGAAGCTGGACCTGAACCGGCCTGCCGCTTCAACAGCAGTGACTGCATCCACCAAGGCCATACGCCTGTACATCGATTCCAGTGGCGACACTTTTCTGGATGGCGAGCCGGTGCAAATCTGGGTGATTCAGAGCCGATTGCGGGATCAGCTGAAAACGATGACCACCAAGTCGGTATTGGTTATTACGGATGATGGCGTGCCGGCTGGCCGATTGGTGGAAGTTGTAGACCAGGCCCGTCTGGCTGGTGCCACTGATGTGGGCGTGGCCACCGTTGCGGAAGCTGGAGCAGGTTAGCATGGTGTCGCGCGAACGCATCAGGCGTCTTGCCTGGGCATTTGCCGCCATGACACTGGGCACCGTACTGGTGCTCGGTACCGTTTTGCTGGTCAACCACTATTCTGACTCGCTGGAAGACAGTCGCGCCGAAGCGAGCAGTTCGATTGCACTGGAGCGAAAGAAACCTCCGCCCGAGCAGGAGGTACAGAAGCCCAAGCCCAAACCCAAACCACGACGCAACCCGCGCAGCGCTCCTGCTCCACTGACCGGTCTCGACACAGCACTGTCCGGCATCGACATGGGCTTACCAGGTTTTTCTGCCGATGATCTGGGCGCAATGGAAGGTGATCTGCTCGGCACGGCTGACGGTATGGTCATGACCGATGAGACCGTCGATCAGCCGCCTCAGGCCAGTTTCCAGGCCGCCCCTGTATTTCCACCCCGGGCCAGAGCCAGGGGCATAGAAGGTTACGTCATATTTTCCTTGTTGATTGGCATCACCGGCGATATCGAACAGATCAAAGTGATCGAAGCTTCACCCGAGGGTGTTTTCGAGGAAGCCGCCACACAGGGCATCAGCCAATGGCGTTTTGAACCGGCTTTGTACCAGGGTCAGGCTGTGCGCTCCTGGGCCAAGCAACGCATCCGATTTGACCTGGATTAATGCTTATGTGGCCCTATAGAAAAGGACGGTCTCCTTGGTTGGTTTTATGCCTCGTGTTTTGCCTGTCAAGTGCGTGGGCAGCCGAAGAACAATCTGAGGATGTTGATTATCTGGATCTGGCCGCACTGATGCTGCGTGATGGCAATGTCGACAGGGCCATGCTGGCTCTGGATCAAGTTGATACAAAGGCCGAAGGGTTCGATCAGTCACGCTATCACAGCCTGCGTGGTATGGCGCATATGCGCAGCAACCAGCCAGAACTTGCGAAAACCGAATTGAAGGCAGCAATTGCCGCTGGCTCCGCAGATACCGTGGTTTACGTCTACCTTGCACAAATTTCCTACCAGCTGGAAGACTATCGGGGAGCCATCGAAGCCCTGGATGCTGCCGGCGCCGAATTGCAGCAACTGCCGTCGGTTTACCACATGCGCGCCCAAAGTTACTGGTTGCTGGACCAGCCGGTAGAGGCTCTGGCCACCCTGGACCTGGCCAATGAATTGTTCCCACAGGATGAAAGTTTCCTTCGCCGCAAGGTGTTTTACCTGGTCGATCTGGGGCTGTTCCAGCAGGCGGTGATACTCGGACGGGAATACCTCGAAAGCGGCGCTGGCAAGCTGGAAGATTACCTGGCTTTCGGGAACGCTTTGCGCTCCAGCGGCGAACTGGATGAAGCTGCCGTGCTGCTGGAAAGTGCCCAGCTGCAATACCCCGATTCTGCAGAAGTGAAGAAAGTATTGGCGCATGTCTATATCGACCGAGGTGAGCTCAACGCAGCAGCCGATGTACTCTACCAGGCGGCATTATTGCAGCCCGCACTGATGACTGAAGCTGCAGAGCTGTACCGGCGCGCCGGGCAGTATCATCGGGCACTGGCCTTGAACAGCCAATTAGCAGACCAGCCTGAAAAATTTCGACAGCGATTGGCGTTGTACCTGCAAATGGAAAGCTACGAGCAAGCCGCCGCGATGGAACTGCCATTGCGCCGAGTAGGCCTGCTGCAGGAAGAAGACCTGCGCTATGCCATTGCGTATGCCCTGTTCAAAAGCGGTGATTTTCCTGCCGCAGAAGAGCAGCTGTCACAACTGACCCGGCCCGACCTGTTCCGCAAAGCGGCCGAGCTGCGTCGCTCCATCGCTGATTGCAATACGGAACGTTGGAAATGCCTGTGATCTCCATGAAAGCCCGCTCGGCTGTGATGGCCTTTGTGCTGGCAATCTTCCTGGCCAGCAACGCCTGGGCACAACAGGCCAGTCTTACTCTTTATGTGTTTGATACAGGCGCCCCGGTAAGCGGCATCGAAGTCCTCATTGACGGCGAATTGCAGACCCTGACCAACGCGCAAGGCGTGGCGAGCCTGACCGTACCGGCCGGACTGCATTACCTGGAGCTCCGGTTGCAGGACACCGTAGTACTGGGGCAGGAAATACTGGCTGTGCAGGACGAAGTGGCGCAGTGGATAGTGGATGTTACCGGTGGAGGTTCTGCCATCTTTGATGTGGAATCCTCGGGCAGCGAGCCGGGTGAATCCGGAATTGCAGGACTGGGGCAGGCGGATCTTGCGAACGCAACACCCGGTACGCTACAGGGCCAGTTGCTCAGCGCCGACGATGGCCAGCCGATTGCCGATGCACGCATATACATCAGCGGTGTCAGCACCGATTTGCGCAGTGATAAAGATGGCAAGTTCACCATCGAAGTGCCTTCAGGCCAGCGCTCCCTGTCCATCCTGCATACGGCCTTCAATACGCTCAGCCGCGATGACGTTGTTATTGAGGCTAATGAAACCACCGCATTGACTTTGCAGCTCACACCCGCAGGCTCCGAGCTGCCCGAGTTCGTGGTGGTTGTACCCCATATCTCCGGCAGTCTGGCTTCGGTCCTCGAGGAACGCAGGGAGGATGTGGCCATAGGCAATATTCTGGCTTCCGAGCAGATCTCCAAGGCCGGTGACAGCGATGCCGCATCGGCACTGAAACGCGTAACCGGGCTGACCCTGGTAGGTGGCCGTTTTATCTACGTGCGCGGGCTCGGTGAGCGCTACTCCAGTGTCCTGCTCAATGGCGCCAACATA
>JBGTHE010000486.1:0-8752 GCA_041746335.1 Lysobacterales bacterium
GCGGTACGCACCGCATCAAGGATGCTGGACAGACTCTCATTCAGCGCTTCCAGCACTTCATTACTGCCAATGGTGACGTTGCGGGGTACACCCTCAGCCAGGTTACGACCCGACACTTCCATGGTCATCGGCACTTCGTCCGGCCAGGCGCAGCCAATTTCGATCTTGATGCGCTCGGCCGTGGTCTCGCCGATCAACGTGCCGTAGTTGCGCCGTACATAGTTGACGATGGCCTCATCAAACTGGTCACCGCCCACGCGCACTGAATTGGAATACACCAGACCATTGAGTGAAATCACCGCAACCTCGGAAGTACCTCCTCCAATATCCAGCACCATCGAACCACGCGCTTCGTGTACCGGAATGCCGGCACCAATGGCCGCAGCCATGGGCTCTTCCACCAGGAACACTTCACGAGCGCCAGCGCCTTCGGCCGATTCCTTGATGGCTTTACGTTCTACCTGGGTGGAACTGCAGGGTACACAGACCAAAACCCTGGGGCTGGGACGTAAGAATTTTGAGGTATGCACCTTGCGGATGAAGTGCTGCAGCATGGCTTCGGTCATATTGAAGTCGGCAATAACGCCGTCTTTCAGGGGACGAACCGTGCGGATATTTCCGGGAGTGCGACCCAACATTCGCTTAGCCTCAGTACCCACTGCAGCCACATGTTGCGGTCCGCCTGGTCCCCGGTCCATGCGCACGGCAACCACGGAGGGTTCATTGAGCACAATTCCCTGACCACGAACATAAATTAGGGTGTTAGCTGTACCGAGATCAATCGACAGATCGTTTGAGAACAGGCCGCGAAGGCTTTTCATGACCATTTGAGTTTATCCACAGGTTCAGTGAATGCACGGGCGGCTAATGTATCAGTGACCGTTCGGCACCGCAACAAAAAAATCCTGTAAAACCTAGCATTTACGGGCGATTCAGGCTAAAACCGGAATTTTTTCTCAGCTTCGTTGGGTAGTTGTCCACAGGACTGATATATCAGCTAGCCACCTGAAATTCCGGCTTTTGAGGCCCTCGACCCCACGAATTTGCTGAATTCCGCTAGAATGCCCGGGGTTCGTATATCACAGCATAGGAAGAAACATGTCGGCACTGATCTGCGGTTCACTGGCCTACGACACCATTATGGTGTTCCCCGAACCGTTCCGGAATCACATCCTGCCCGACAAGATGCACATTCTGAATGTGAGCTTTCTGGTGCCTCAAATGCGCCGTGAATTCGGCGGAGTCGCCGGAAACATTTCCTACAACCTACATTTACTCGGTGGCACACCCTACCCAATGGCCACGGTGGGCGATGATTTCGGGCCTTATCGCGAGCATTTTGACCAGTTGGGAATTTCTACTCGTTACGTGCGCCAGCTGGAGGGCACGTTCTCACCCCAGGCCTTCATCACCACCGATATTGAAGACAACCAGATCACTGCTTTTCATCCGGGAGCCATGTCCCAGAGTTATCTGAATAAGGTTTCCGAAACCACGGGCATAAAAATTGGCATCGTGGCACCTGATGGCAAAGAAGCCATGCTGCAACACAGCCGCGATTTTATGGCCATGGGAATTCCGCATATTTTTGATCCTGGCCAGGCCATCACCTTGTTCAATGGCCACGAATTCCGCAACTTCATCGAAGAAGCACGCTGGGTGGTAGTCAACGATTATGAGTTCCAGTTGCTGCAGGAACGCACCGGCTGGAGTGGCCAACAAATCGCGGAACGGGTGGAAGCACTCATCGTTACGCGAGGCGCCGAAGGCTCGGAAATCATCACCCAGGATGACACTACTCAGGTTGAAGCCGCCAAAGTCGATTCCATTCAGGACCCCACCGGTTGTGGTGATGCCTATCGTGCCGGCTTGCTGTACGGCATCTTGAACGACCTGGACCTTGTGACCACCTGCCGCATTGGTTCCGTTATGGGCGCTATCAAGATCGCCCATCAGGGGCCGCAGAATCACAAGCCCAGCCTGGATGACATCCAGCGGCGTTTTTTTGAGGCGTACGGCTACCACTTCTGATTCCACTCAGAACTTTTCCAGACTGATCCTGTAACCCAAATGACACCTTAGCTTCATCATCCTGTCACAGCTGTATTCCAGAATTCAGCTGAACTCAGGGAGGCAAGCTGATGAATTCTCTAAGTCGTCTGGATATAAGGTTACGCTGCAGAACAGTGTTCATTTCCGATGTGCATCTCGGTTTCCCGGGCTGCAGTGCCGATTACCTGCTGCACTTTCTCGACTCCGTGCAATGCGACACCCTCTACCTCGTGGGTGACATCATTGATTTCTGGTATATGAAACGCCGGCGTTACTGGCCCGACAGCCATGGCGCCGTGATTCGCAAGCTGCTGGAACTTGCCGCCAACGGTACCCGGGTGATATTCGTACCCGGCAATCACGACGAAGCCGTTCGCCCGCTCGCTGGAATCTCACTGGGGCTGATTGAGATTCACCAGAACATCATCCATAAAACGGCTGACGGCCAGGAATTTTTGGTGCTGCACGGTGATGAGTTCGACAGTGTCGTGCGTTGTGCTCCCTGGCTGGCGTGGCTCGGGTGCGTGGCTTACAGCGGGCTGCTCAAACTCAATCGCATCAGTAATATTGTGCGTCGGCGGTTTGGCAAGGGGTACTGGTCACTCGCTGCTTTTCTCAAGCACAAAGTGAAAAATGCCGTGCAGTACATATCGAGCTTTGAAGAAGCCGTGGTGCGAGAAGCCAGCAGACATGGCGTCGACGGTGTGATTTGCGGGCATATCCACCGCGCCGAAATCAGCCAGATGGGACCATTGCTTTATATGAACTGTGGAGACTGGGTGGAAAGCTGCACAGCCCTGCTCGAACGCAATGACGGGCGCATGGAATTGATGCAATGGAGCGATCAGGCCGTCTGCCTCAAAGTACAAGGTGAAAGCGAGGAGCCTCATCTGCCCGAAGGCCTGGCTGCTTGAAAATCTGCATCGTTACCGATGCCTGGGCGCCGCAGGTGAATGGCGTTGTCACTACCATGCGCAACACCAAGGACGGTTTGCGGGCCATGGGGTTTGAAGTGGTGGTCATTTCCCCAGATCAATTCCGTTCAATACCCTGCCCCGGTTACCGGGAAATTCGTTTGGCACTATTCCCCTACCGGCAGTTGGCCCGTCAGTTGAGGGAACTGCAGCCCGACATCATCCACATTTCCACCGAAGCTCCCCTGGGCATGGCGGCCCGGAAATTCTGCGTGCGACACGGCTTGCCCTTCGCTACTTCCTTACATACGCGCTTTCCCGAGTATGTGCGATTGCGGGTTCCCATCCCGGTGAGCTGGAGTTATCGCTGGTTGCGCCACTTTCACGCCCCGGCAAGCCACACCTTGGTGCGCACCGAGCGCATGAAAGAGGAACTGGAGCAGAAGGGATTCGAGCACCTGGAAGTCTGGCCGGGCGCGGTGGATACCGAGCTTTTTCAACCGCGAGGTAATTCAGCGCTCGACCTGCCCCGCCCGATTTGCATGTACATGGGCCGGGTTGCTGTGGAAAAAGGTCTACCTGAATTTCTGGATTTGGAACTGCCAGGCAGCAAAGTCGTGGTCGGCGGTGGACCAGACTTTGACGAATTACGAGCCAGCTATCCCGACACCACTTTTACCGGTGCCAAACACGGAATTGAGCTAGCCGAGATTCTATCGGCCGCCGACGTTTTCGTATTTCCCAGCCGCACCGACACCTTCGGTCTGGTAATGCTTGAAGCCATGGCCTGCGGCGTGCCCGTGGCTGCATTCCCCGTACCCGGTCCGCTGGACTTGGTGCAGGAAGGCGTTACCGGCTCAATGGATGCCGACCTGAAACTGGCTATCCACCGTGCCTTGCAGCTGGATGGCAAAGCCTGTCGTAAATACGCCGAAGCCCATAGCTGGAGACGTTCCACCGAGCGGTTTATGGAGCTACAAACAGTTATCACCGACGAATTTCTGGCCACAGCCTGATTTTTCCCCCGGGTTCGTCGTTCCGGACTTTGCGTAGCAACCGTCCGGACGAAATCCAGCAACTCCTCTCCACTTAAGCCGTCATCCCACCCCCTCTCCCCTTCGGCCGTCATCCCGGCCTCCGAGCCGGGATCCATTTCAGTAAAAAACCGCTAAAAACTTGAAACTTAATTAATTCAGTAATACCATTTCAAGCAATGAAAACAATCACCCTCACAGCCGACCCAAAATTCGATGCCGAACTAACTGCATTGGCAGAACGCCTGAGCACCACCAAAAGCGCCGTAATACGCGAAGCCGTAGGCGAATACCGAGCGAAACTCGATCGTGACGCCATGCGTGCCAGGCTCCAGGAGCTGTCGCGGCGACTGCGCGAACAAACGCTGGAGGCCATCGAAGACTTCGACGACACCATCGCAGATGGCCTCGATGACACCTAAGCGCGGGTCGATTTACCTGGCCAATTTCAACCCCGCAAAAGGTAGCGAGCCTGGCAAGGTTCGACCCTGCCTGGTGATCCAAACAGACTCGCTGAACGAAATCGGGCACCGGACGATCGCTGTGCTGCCTCTAACCACCCGACTTTTGGAAAACGCACTACCCATGCGGGTAACCATTGAAGCACGTGACAATCTCAAGCAAACCTCGCAAGTCATGCTTGATCAGATCCGTGCCTTCGACGTTGGCAGGTTCACAAGCGACGCGCTTACCGTACTTAATGACACCGAGATGGGCCTGGTCGAAGAAGGTTTGCGAATATTGCTGGTGCTCGAATACTAGAATTCGCGGTTGACAATCCAGACCAGTAAACGGAGAATTTGCGCCCCGCTCCGATCCCCCAATTCAGCGGGTTAAGTCGTTCGAAAATGGTTCCGAAACGGTGATGTAGCTCAGCTGGTTAGAGCGCGGCACTCATAATGCTGAGGTCGGTGGTTCGAGTCCACCCATCACCACCAATCATAAAGGGTGTATTCCGATCACATGGTTTACATCTTATTCCGGACACATTGTTGCCATTTTGTCTGGTACGAGGATTAGGACCGGGTTCAACCCGGTCCTTTTTCCCGATCAAAGCGCAACTAAATCTCAGTTCTTGGCCTTTGCCGCGTGAGTCCATGGCCCGGGCAACTAAAACCCACCCCGGTCAAGACTAAAACCTGATCGGCTTCGCGCCACCGTCCGGTTCAACATCGTCGCCTATCTGAGGCTTATCGAAGCCTGGATTTTTCTGGTAACCGTCTGGTTCGTCCTGGTCGTCGCCTTCCCAGTTATCGCTTTCGAGATCGTCGTCTTCCCAGTCGTCGTCTTCCAGATCGTCGCCGACTTCGTCCTGGTCAATACCACCGCCTGCCTGGTGTTGCTCTGGGCGTGGGTTATGCTCAGGGTAGCCACTTGCGGGTCTGTCTCCCGCGCCTGTCAGTGGGTCGGCACCGCCGGCTGCCACACGCTGAACATCGTCTTTGTCTTGCACAAGCTCTCTCCCCGTCTGCTTCGGGTTCAGGCCAGTGACTTGGTTGGGATTTGCATTGGTCATAATATTCTCCGTAGTGGGTGAGGCCGACTTTCGCCGGTCATTCGATGTCCGGCCATGACACATAATTTGCGAATCTGGCGCGGCTGTATGTACGCCGCCCAACAAAACTCGCGCGTATTGCGATGTGTGTTGCAGGTCCTAGAGCGCTGATCGTTTTGGAAGGGGTCAACGACATTTTTAATATTCGGCGTACACCACTGAACCGCCGAGGTACACATTGTCGGCCACGCGGTGGCTTTCGCCCGAATCCAGCTCATGCATCCAAACGGCTTGCTTGTTGCGCATGCCCAGCAAACCCAGCCGGGTCTCTTGCAGGATCACAGCGTTCTGTTTTTGGACGTAGGCCAACGCGACAAAATTTTTGTTGTCGGGCAATTCAAGCCGGCCGTTCACCTCACCCTCAAGATCGACCAACACGTAGTCCGACTCACCAAGAACTCGCTCTCGCTGCTTGCATGCCAGGCGTTCGAGAGGCCCGATCCAGACAGCCCCTTCAAGGCGGCAGCTCGCGGTCAGGGCCTTCATCTCACGCAAACTTCCAGTCCGCGCATCCCAGGCATGCACGACAGCCTCGTTCGAATCGCCAGTCTCAATAAGCAGGATGCCGGGCGATGCCTCCAGCAAGCGAGTCAGCGGCTTTTGGGGGTGCGAGAAGATGACTTCATTATCACTGGCGAATTGCTGCGGAACTGCGTGCAGCTCCGAGCCATCGTCGTAGACAACAACGCCCGGATCGGCAAGATGCTCGGCACGGATACCCGCGTAAAGATCGGCCGTCTCACCCGTTCGGAGATCAATCCAGGAGATGCGCGATACGCGGTTTCGATTGACCGATGCCGATTCGGCGATCAGCGCATCGTCGTTGCCCAGCGCAGTCACTTCCCGAATGTTGGTATCACCCAGGTGACCCACGATAGAGATGCTTCCGTCAGCCAGGCTTAAGCGCATCAGATAGGCGCCCTGCCCGAAATAGAGGGCACCCCGGTATTCCTTCGTCGGCCCGCCATCGCAAGATGCCAGCAGCAGGCCGAGAATGAGGATCCTCAAAAACTTAATCATGATGGTTTGGCAGCACAACCAGTCAGGCAGCTCTATCCGCTGCGGTTTACGGGGAATTCTACAAACCTTCGACTCCGATTGAATCAAGTAGTTGGGCTACCTGATTTTTTAGGAGTGGTGCCCGCGGAAGGAAAAGGCGCACCCCGCCCATCTGGTCGCAAAGGTCGCGTTGCCAACGGAACCTCGGTTGCCCTTGCCGTTTACCCGCTCTATGCTATTTCGTTTTAGGGCTAAGCGAAGGGATTTGACAGCATGAACGACGCCACTCGCAAGAAAGAGTTCGACGGAACCGACTGGCTTGAGGCCGAGCTGCAGGACACACTGGACGAAGACTACGAGCTGGAGATGTCCGAGCCGGCGCTGTCACTGGAAATGCGCCGGATTTACAACCGCAAGCGCCCCAAAACGCTCGATCGCATGGTGTACTTTCGTGAGCTGCTACGACTGCAGGCGGAGCTGATCAACCTGCAGGACTGGGTCGTGCACACCGGGGCCAAGATCGTGGTGATTTTCGAGGGCCGCGACGCAGCCGGCAAGGGCAGCGTGATCAAGCGCATCACTCAACGGCTCAACCCGCGCGTCTGCCGGGTGGTAGCCTTGCAGAAACCCAGTGATCGCGAGCGGACCCAGTGGTACTTCCAGCGCTATGTGTCGCACCTCCCATCGAGCGGCGAGATTGTGCTGTTCGACCGGTCCTGGTACAACCGCTCCGGCGTCGAAAAAGTCATGGGTTTCGCCACCGGGGATGAGGTCGAGCAGTTCTTCCAGGACGTTCCCGAGTTCGAGAAAATGCTGGTGCGGTCTGGCATCCGGCTGATCAAATACTGGTTCTCGATTACCGACGAGGAACAGCAGCTGCGCTTCCTGATGCGGGTACACGACCCGCTCAAGCAGTGGAAGCTGAGCCCGATGGACCTGGAATCCCGAGTACGCTGGGAGAAGTACACCAAGGCCAAGGAAGAGACCTTCCGCCGCACCAATTTTCCGGAGTCACCCTGGTACATTGTCCCGGCCAACGACAAGAAGCGGGCGCGGCTCAATTGCATGGCTCACCTGCTCGACCAGATACCCTACGGGGAGGTTGAGCAAGAAAACATCAGTCTGCCTGACCGTGTCTTCAACGAGAACTACGAACGCGCAGTGCTGCCGCGAGAGTTGTACGTCCCCGAGCGCTACTGATTAGCCCGTTCCCGAAGCTGCCGGCGCCCTAGCTGGTCGATAAGTGACGCGATTTGACACTTCCGTGAAAGCCCAGCGCGCTACCGACAAAACGGCGGGTAAGGGCGCCGGCGGGCCTGAAACAGCGCCCTACGCCACATCCAACAAATTGTCCGGCCGGCCGAGGGACTTGGCACAGATTCTGGTTTACACTTCAATGTCACAAGGAACGTGCCAATGGATTGGATCCAGCGGCCTAATGTCGTCCGGCCGCAGGAGCGCCTAACATGAATGCCAAGCTTTTTACGAACTTCCGATTCACTCTCGTTGTTCTCAGCACCTTTCTTATCTGTTTCAGTACGCTGGCGTCCGCACAATCGGACCAGGGCTTGGCTTCGCGACAATTCGGCATTGGCCAACCGAAGACAGTTGAGGATCTGCCACCCGGACAATTGAAACGCCGCCTCCAGTCCTTGCCGCCGCAGGCCAGCGCCAAGGCGCTGAAATGGTTGCAAGACATCGAGTTCACCGGTACCGATCTTGATCTGCTGTGGGTCGATGATGAGGGTGGTGTCCTTTTTGTAGATACGTTCCTGCCCGATCCGGAGCAAGCCGACCAGGCTACCGGGGCGGGAACCGCGGCGGCACCGGTCGCGACGCTGGACGATGCCTTCCTGCTGCACAGCCGGCCGGGTGCGCCGAACATCGTGTTTATCGACTTCGACGGCCACACCTTTTCCAATACCTCCTGGGGCAGCGGCACCACCTACCACGCCAAGCCCTATGATCTAGACGGCGCCCCGACGACGTTCAATGATTCCGAACGAACCAAAATCGTAGATATCTGGCACCGCGTGGCCGAAGACCTGGCGCCGTTCGATATCGACGTAACCACCGAGGAGCCAGCGAGTTTCAATCGCTACACCGGTCGTTTGTTAATCACCCGGGACGAAACCGTCAGCGGCGGGCCGATGCCCAGTGCCGGAGCTGGCGGTGTGGCCTACGTGAACGTGTTCGGA
>JBGTHE010000487.1:0-9757 GCA_041746335.1 Lysobacterales bacterium
TACTACCGGGTTTGGATCCTTCACATCAGCATCAATGTAACCGAGGGTTGTGAACAGAGTGAAGGCTTCGGTTGCTGCCCAGGCGCTTTCCCATTCCAGGCCCTGTGAAGTCTGGTCCACGATGATATTGACCGTGTTGAAGCCACCACCGGTAGATTCACTGACTTGGTACGGCAGATCCTTGTAGTCAGTGTAGAAGACCGCAATGCTCATCTGCAGGTTATCCAGCGGTGTGCCTTTCAGGCCCATTTCGTAATTGGTGGCAGTAACATTGTCGCCGGCAACGAAACAGTTTGGCCGGCTGACGTTGCCGGGGGGAAAATTGAAGTCGAGGTTGCCAAACAGGCAGTAGGGACGCGCCGGGTACTGCCCGGACTGATAGCCGTTCTGGATGGTGCCGTAGAGGTTCATGCGTTGGGTCATATCCCATGCGGCTGCAACTTCCCAGCTGGTTTCGCTCCAGTCGCGCGAGTTGCTCTCAGACAGCAGCCCTACGACCGGTGCGGTAAAGGCGCTTTTCTCGTCCTCTGTATAGCGAGCGCCGCCTGAGAGGCGCAGAGTGTCGGAAACGTCAAAACCCAGGTTGGCGTATATGGCTTTGCTGTCGGTTTCCTGCCGCAACAGAAACGCTCCGGGACCGCCGGCAAAAAAGTTGGGGTCCTGCAGGTTGCCGCCTTCTTCCTCGAACCAGTACAAACCGGTGACGATGTCCCACGAACCGAAGTCGCCAAAGAACTGCAACTCGGCTGATTGCTGATCGGCGTCGCCTGATTCCGGGTAGGTAAACAGTGTTGCAGCCACGCTGTCGTCATCCAGGCCGGAAGTGTATTCCGAACTGCGGTCGGAGTAGATGAAGCGCGACGAGAAGGTCTCGTTTATCGTCCAGTCAGCCGTCACTGACCATCCATTGGCCTCATTGGTGACGTCAGTAGCGTGAACAATGTTGCCATTCGCGTCTACGTAGAAACCGCCATTGTTGTCGTAAGGGTCAGCCGAGACGTCCGAATTACGCGCACCCAACTGGTATAAAAGGCCATTGGGCACTTCGTCGATCAGGGTGGTGTAGGGGCGCAGGCCGCCGTCACCTTCATTCTGGTCGTAGCTGAACAGCAGTTCAAAGTTTTCAGTGGGGCTCCAGGTGGCAGCCACTCGACCGGACCATTCGTTGATTTCGCCTACTTCCGTCGAGGTATCCAGGTTGAGAAAGTCACCCACGCCATCGCGTTTGGTCCACGAACCGGTTACAGAGAATGCAAACGCATCGGTCAGCGCCGCATTGTAATAGGCATCAGCGTAGATACGCCCGCGCGTGCCACCGTACAGCATCATTCGGCCGCCATCCTCATCCCCAGGTTTGCGGGTGATGATGTTGATGGCGCCGCCGATCGAGTTACGGCCATAAAGCGTGCCCTGAGGGCCGCGAAGCACCTCTACTCGTTCGATATTGGCCAGTGACCAGTTCTGGCCCACCTGGCGCCCGAGGTAAACGCCATCAACGTAAACGCTCACGCCCGGTTCGGTGGTGATCAGGTGGTCCTGCAGGCCGATGCCACGAATGAAGGGGTTGACGGAGGAGACGTGACCTGCCGAAAACCCGGTAACGTTGAGGTTGGGTACAAACTTGCCGATATCCATCAGGTCGGTGATACCAGCCCGCAGGATGGCTTCTTCGCTGAAGGCAGTAATGGCGATGGGTACATCAAAAATGCTTTCTTCGCGTTTGGTGGCGGTGACAATGACCTCTTCAAGGCTTGAATTGGCGGCATTAATGCCGGGTTGCGCCCACACCGGGGCTCCTGCACTGGCGCCCAACAGGGCAGCCAGCGCGAGGCAGGTAGTATTAAAGTGGTTCATGGAGGATCCTCTCGTTCGAGGTTATTGGTTTATTGCTGTGTGCCTTAAAAACACACCAACTATACGAGAGCAATTTGAAAATGTCATCAGGGCTTCAGACTGGTGCGGAGGAGTCCCAGGGTGCCTCCCGAATACGACGGTGGTGCCACGGCCTGTTTTAAATCAATACTTGAGTCCGACTTAAGCGCATCCCAGCGCAAAAGGACTGCCTCCTGCAGAAAAAAAGGCCCGCAATGCGGGGCCTTTTTCTTACCTTAAATTCAGATTTTTGGGTCGTTTCTTTGCAGGTCGTCTGTTACCCATTGATAAGAGTTCTGCCATGATTTGGGCAGAAATCCGCAAGCACAGAACGGTGCCAATGATTGACGGCTTGAAGGCTGCGACGGCCATCTCAGGCAACCTGGTTTTTGTAACCCGAAATACCCGCGACATACAGGATGTTGGTGTGCAGTATTTCAATCCCTTTGAAAGCCAGGGAAGCTCTGACTAATTCCGGACTTCCAGGTTCACCCTGCCACCCCCATCAGGTACAATGCCCGCCTTCGTTGATCCGGCGTGGCGATTAATCATTTCGCAATAACGAAGAATGACAAGTCAAAGGGCCCTTAGCTCAGTTGGTTAGAGCAGTCGACTCATAATCGATTGGTCGCAGGTTCAAGTCCTGCAGGGCCCACCATTTTTCCAAGGGTGCATTCCGATCACATGGTTTACACCTTATTCCGGACACCTGCCTAACACTTTCGGAGTAAATTGGTTTCCCCAGAGTGGCCCCGCTCTGACATGAATTCCTGGATGACTTCCATGCTGAAACTCTACATCGCCAACAAGAACTACTCTTCCTGGTCCTTGCGGCCGTGGGTGCTGATGCGGGAACTCAATATTGAGTTTGAGGAACGCCTGCACCCCTTCCCGGGTAGCGTGAGTCCACATCCTTTTCTTGATTTCTCCCCGTCGGGCAAAGTACCTTGTCTGATCGACGGCGAGACCACCGTGTGGGATTCGCTGGCCATTGCCGAGTACCTGGCTGAACAATATCCGCGCGTGTGGCCTTCGGACACCGCGGCCCGCGCCTGGGCACGCAGCGCGTCGGCGGAAATGCATTCGGGCTTCTCGAACATTCGCAATACCTGCACGATGAATTGCGGCTTGCGTGTGAAACTCAGGGCCATCCCGGCCGCTGTGACTTCCGAATGGGCACGGATGGACGAGCTCTGGTGCGAGGGCCTTTCCCGCTTTGGCGGCCCATTCCTGGCGGGTAAGTCTTTCACCGCTGTCGATGCATTTTTTGCCCCGGTGGCGTTTCGCATCCAGACTTACACCCCAAACCTTTCCGATACTGCACTTAACTACGCCCAGCGTTTGCTGGCCTTGCCTTCGATGCAGGAATGGTATCAGTCGGCACTGCAGGAACCGTGGCGGGAAGAGCAGCATGAAGCCGAAGCCCGCGAACTGGGCGAGTGGCTGCAGGACTTTCGCCAGCCCGCCTGAGGCTCTGACATTCGCTGAAGGAAGATGTCCGAATCCCAGATCTACCAACTGCTCGCCAATGTGGTGCTGGTCCTGCATCTGGGGGTGGTATTGTTTGTGATCGGTGGTCTTCTCGTGGTGATTGTGGGGAATTTGTGCGGATGGCGTTGGGTCAATCGACTGTGGTTCCGCGTTGCCCATCTGGCCGCCATAGGGATTGTAGTGGCAGAGTCGTGGTTCGGTATCATGTGCCCCCTGACAGCGCTGGAGTCCTGGCTTCTGTCGAAGGCGGGTGCGTCGCCATCCAACCAGGGCTTCGTCCAATACTGGGTAGAGTACTTCCTCTATTACGAAGCGCCCATCTGGGTCTTCACCCTGGCCTACACGGCTTTTGGTATCGTGGTAGCAGCCGCGTGGTGGTACTTTCCACCTGAACGAAAAAAGCGCAAGCCGAATGCGGGGAAACTGGGCGAATCGCCATGAACACCCATTAGAATAAGGTGTCTGCGGCAGATATTCCTTGCTGAGTGGATGTCTCTCCTATTTCAAAATCTTACTCTGAAGGACTCACACCATGCTGGTCATTGATTACCTGATCCTCGCCGCCCTGGCTATTTGCATTGGCGCCTGGTGGAAGCGCAGTCTCCCTCGGCGCACCCTTGTCCTTACCCTCTCTGCCCTGGCGGTGATGGTGATTGGTATGCTGGCGATCCGTGACGACCGTTGGCAGGCGGCTGTGGCCATGCTCGTGGCGCTGCTGGTTTTGCTGGTGATTGTGATCAACCGGTTCCGAGGCGCACGGCCCAGTACCGGTACACCCTGGATATCAGGCCCGTTCTTCACGCTGCTGGGTGTATGCGCATTCCTGGCCTTTTATTTCTTTCCCGTTCCAGAACTGCCTGCCCCTTCAGGACAATACCAGGTCGGCGTGCAGGATTTTGAGCTGGTGGACGCGAGTCGCAAAGGTGTGCTTGCTGCCGGGCCAGAAGAACCCAGGCGTTTGCTGGTGCGCGTCTGGTATCCGGCTGCAGATGTGACGGGCATCGAGGCGCGGCACTATTTTGAAAGTGCCGAAGTGGATAGCACTGCCGTGGCTTTGGGTCGATTTCTCAAAGCTGAGTTCGCCTTCAAGTACCTCAAGCACAGCAAGACCAATTCCTATCCTGATGCACCGCTGCTTGGTGGCTTCAAGAGCGTCTCAAGGTCAATCATGTAACCCATCTGGGGGTGTCGGATTTCAGTTTGTTCATGCGCACACCACTGCGTAATCCGCTGTTTGGTTCCATCGATTCCGCAGCCATCATTCAAATACAGAATGATTTTGTGCGCGGCTTTTTTGATACCTGGGTGCGCGGTGAAGAAAACGACTTTCCCGATGCGCAATTCAACGCGCACAGTGCCTGGGTAGATCGGGACTCTGCCGCGCCGGTGCGCGAATGGTGGTTAAGCGAACACCCAGAAGACCAGACCATTCGCGTGATGCTGGAAACCAGTGTAGGAAATATCGAAGTGGCGCTGTATCCGCGGCGCGCGCCACTTTCAGTGGCACATTTCCTCAGTTATGTTGATGGTGGCCATTACGATGGCGCGAAGTTTTACCGGGTGACGCGCCAGTCCGACACCATGCCCTTCGACGTGGTGCAAGGTGGGTTGTCAGCTGAGGCCATGACTGTGAGCCAGGAGGACTCGAATCCGGTTGAGCTGTTTCCGCCAGTCCCTCACGAAACCACTGACACGACTGGCATACTCAATGAAACCGGGACTCTGGCTTATGCCCGCCTCAAGCCGGGTACGGCCAATTCCGAATTTTTTTCAACCTGAGCGACAATCCGATGCTGGACACCGGCAATACGTCGCGTAATCCGGATGGCCAGGGATATGCCACCTTCGGCCGTGTGTTGCGCGGCATGCGAGTCCTGGAAAACATTCAATCCCTGCCTGCGGACGGAGCTACTGAAGTCGAGCTGGTAAAAGGCCAGATTCTTAGCCAGCCGGTGCAAATATTGCGGGTGTACCGGGTCGAGTAAAGCCTGGACAGGGCCGGGTAAAGCCCGGTTAGTCCTTTACTGGTTCAGAGACTTCAGCTTGTGAAGCTCGATTCTTGCTGAGTTCTTCAGCAATCTGCTGCAACAGGGCCGCGTGCGCGGCAACGCGCTGGTTCAGGGACAGTGCTGCCGCCGGGGTCTCGAATACCAGCACAGATTCTGCATAGGGTCCCGCCTTCACCTCGCCATCAACCCAAACGGTAGCGGCGCTCATCAGCTCATCAATCGAGCTATCGACCACCGGCCCGATGATGCCCTGGCTGATGGGCTCGTCAAAACGCGTAACTCCATCCATCTTCAAAGGGATGCCGTTTGCGCCCAGTACCTGAACAGCCAGAGATGCCAGCGGGTCCAGTTCCCCCAACCTGCCTTGTGAATACACATAACCCTCATCAATGAGGTTGTCTTCATGCAGGTCAAGACTGACGACGGGTGAATAGGCGTTACTGGTCTCGAGGATATAGGCGATAATGGCAGCAGCTTCAGGGCTGGAAGCAGTGGTGGCGCGCGCCTGGCCCGGTTTTTCCGGATCAATCAGCAGATTTGAAGAATCACCCACACTTTGTCCGTCAATTTCCGCCGAATACTCCGGCGTATTCAAATAACGCCAGTTATGGGCATAGCCATGCGACTCTCCGGATTTCCGTTTCTGTCTTATGGCGAGTTCGCTTGATCCCGTCATTCATTGCAGCATTGTAGACTTCACTCAACAATCACCATCAGGAGACAACTTGAGGAGCTGCGCCATCATGCGAATCATTGTGACAGTTTTCAGCCTGACATTTTTGCTTGTCGCCACTGATCGCGTCTTTGCGCAGGAGTCGACGCCCACCACTCCCAATTTCTGCCAGGAAAATCCGGGCTTTAATGACTGGGACTTCTGGGTAGGCGAGTGGAAGGTTTACAGCAATGATGAAGCCCGGACCTTTCTGGGTGAGAACTCCATTACCAAACACTATGAGAATTGTCTGATCAAGGAGACCTGGTCCAGCGCCGCGGGAGGTGGATTTTCGGTGAACTATTTCAATCCCGTCAAACGCCAGTGGCGGCAAGTCTGGATCGCCAATGGCAATTCGATTGATTACGTGGGCGGCCTGAATGACCAGGGACACATGTTCCTGGAAGGAGAAATTTACGACTATGCCGCCAACACCAGTGCGCCATTTCGCGGCCTCTGGGCCGCCGAAGAAAACGGCGATGTCATCCAGCGTTTCGAAATGTTCAATGCCGATACTCAGGAGTGGGGCATCTGGTTCGAAGGCCGTTACGTCAGGCAATAAGGCATTCCAGTCACAAAAAGTTGGCTCACGTGAAATTTGCCGGGCTTCACCAACCAGCAGATTTCATAGCTATCCGGACCCTTGCGGGGTTAAAATTCCCTCATGGATTCAGCCTGATCGGCTTGTTTTGAGTCAATAAGCAAACCCTTCGAACTTCGTGCCTTTCGGGGCATCGAAATTCTTTTCGGCGGTCCGGCTTTGTACCCGGGCTGTGCCTTTGGCAATTCCGGATCAACCGCAAAGCAATACTCGGGTCAAATTTGCCTGAATCTTCTGCTCAGGCTTCTCAAGAATGGAAAGATTGTGATTAAAAATTTAGTGTTGGTGTTGCTGGCGTTGGGCCTTCTGTTTGGTGGGATTTTTGGCTGGAAGTATTTCAATGGCCAGCAAAACACCGGCGCACGCAGCATGCCTTCGACCGTCGTCAGCACACAAATAGTTCGTCAGGAAAGCTGGCAGCCCAGCCTGCCTGCCGTTGGTTCCATATCGCCTATCCGCGGAGTGGTTATTTCATCCGAGCTGGCTGGAGTGGTTAGGGCAATGCACTTTGATTCCGGCCAGTTGGTCGATGCGGATGATTTACTGGTGCAGTTTGATGACGAAGTAGACGTTGCCGAGGCCCTTGCCCTGGATGCAGAACGTAAGCTGGCTGAAAGCACCCGCGATCGACTGCAAAAAATTGTTGCCAGTAACCTCGGATCTAAGTCAGATCTGGATGAAGCCCAGGCACAGGTAGACAGCACTCGTGCACGGGTAGCAGCCAAGCAAGCGACCATTCGCAAGAAATCCGTACGCGCGCCATTTGCGGGTGAGTTGGGGATAAGGCGCATCAATCCAGGACAATACCTGGCGGCTGGAGATCCGATCATCGATCTCGTCGATCTGGATCCCATTTACGCGGAATTTACCTTGCCCGAACGTTTCCTGAGTGAAATCGCTGTGGGGCAAGAGGTTGAGGTTACCGTGGCTGCGTGGCCCGACCAGGAGTTTCCGGGAAAGATCAGCGCCATCAGCCCGAATATAGAACGGTCCAGCCGCAGTGTGCCGGTCAGGGCGATTCTGCAGAATCCGGATCGTCGCCTGCATCCGGGCATGTTTGCAGAGGTTAACGCAAAGCTTCCACAGCGAGAAAACATACTAACTATTCCGGAACGGGCGATCAGCTATAACCCCTATGGAAATTCGGTTTTCATCGTGGTCACTGATCAAGACAACAAAACCGTGAAACGGGTGCAGATCAATACCGGTAACGTAACCGATGGCCGTGTGGAAATTCTCAGTGGCCTGGAAGCCGGTGCCGAGGTTGTCACTGACGGACATCATAAATTGCGCAATGGTCAGCCAGTGACGGTAGATAACTCCAGCTTGCCGGACGACACCGGTAGCCAGCAATGAAATTCACTGACATTTTTATTCGCCGGCCGGTGCTGGCGAGCGTCATCAGTTTGCTGTTACTGGTGTTGGGGGCTCGCGCGTTCACTGCGCTGGAATTGCGCGAATACCCCGAAATCAGCAATACCGTAGTCACTGTAACCACAGCCTATCCGGGTGCGAGTAGCGAGCTGATCCAGGGGTTTATCACCACCCCACTACAGCAGGCGATAGCGGAAGCTCGTGGCATCGATTTCATGATGGCTACCAGCTCACAGGGCGTGTCCCGCATCGAAGCCCACATGGATCTGAATTACGATCCCAACGCCGCCGTTGCCGAAATCCAGGCCAAAGTGGCCAGTCAGCGCGGCACCCTGCCAGCTGAATCGGAAGACCCGATTATTGATTCAACCACGGGTGAGCAGACGGCACTGATGTACATCGTCTTCACCAGCGAAGAGATGTCAGTCGCGCAGACCACCGATTACCTGTTGCGGGTCGTACAGCCAAAACTGCAGGCAATTCCGGGTGTGGCCAAGGCCGAGTTTTCCAGCAGTGGTTCCTTTGCCATGCGGGTCTGGCTGGATCCGCAAAAACTGGTAGCACACGATGTTTCCCCGGCAAAAGTGGCCGAGGTTTTGCGCGAGAACAATTTTCTGGCGGCGGTGGGGCAAACCAAAGGCTCGTTTGTGGCAACGAATTTTTCAGCCACGACAGACGTCAGCACAGAGGCCGATTTCCGTCGCCTGATTGTGCGCGAAGACGAACAGGCCCTGGTGCGGCTGGAAGATGTTGCCCGCATTGAACTCGGTCTGGAAAATTACGACAGCGTTAGCTGGTTCAACGGGGACCCGGGCACCGTTATGGCGGTACAGCCTGCACCGGGTTCCAATCCGCTCACGGTTGCGGGGCTGGTGCATGAGGCCATGGAGGAGTTCAAACTACAACTGCCTTCTGCGTTGAAGGCCGACCTTGCCTATGACGCCAGTGAGTATATCAAGGAGTCCATCAACGAAGTTTTCACCACCTTGTTCGAGGCCATGCTGATCGTACTGGCGGTTATTTTCCTGTCACTGGGTTCGCTGCGCGCCGCCATCGTTCCCGCGGTTGCCGTGCCGCTCTCGCTGGTCGGTGGCGTGTTCCTGATGATGCTGATGGGCTTTTCCATCAACCTGCTGACGCTATTGGCCATGGTGCTGGCCATCGGCCTGGTGGTGGATGATGCCATCATCGTGGTTGAGAACGTTCATCGCCATATTGAGATGGGTAAAACGCGCTTTGATGCGGCTATTGATGGCGCGCGTGAGATTGGCTTGCCGATCATTGCCATGACCACCACGCTGGTTGCGGTTTATGCACCCATCGGTTTTATGGGTGGACTGGTCGGTACTTTATTTACCGAATTTGCTTTTTCCCTGGCCGGGGCTGTTCTCGTTTCAGGCATCGTGGCGCTGACATTGTCGCCCATGCTGGCATCCAAAGTTCTGACCAAACACGGTGAGCCCGGCCGTTTTGAACAGGCGGTTGAGCGCTTTTTCAACGGGTTGGCCAACGCATACCGCCGTGTGCTGAGCAGTACCCTGAATTTTATTCCCGTGACCATGGTGTTCGCTGCGGTGGTCCTGGCCAGTATTTACTTCATGTTTGTTACTACACCCAGCGAACTGGCGCCGATCGAAGATCAAAGCATTCTGTTTATCCAGGCCCGTATGCCGCAAAACGTGAACATGGAATATAACG
>JBGTHE010000488.1:0-2552 GCA_041746335.1 Lysobacterales bacterium
TTAACCACCTCATAGTCCCGCACGCCGAGGAAAATGAAATGGTTATCAACCAGCCAATTCATGAAATCCTGGCTTTCGGACAAAACCTCAGCATTTGCTTGTGGTGCCCATTTGGGCAGGTCGTCTGCCGTGGCTTGTGCCAGCTTGGCCATGGAGGCAAAGTCGCGCACCGCCCGATCGACATCCCGGATCGCTGAAGCCAGATTGGCCTGTATTTGCTGTAGCGCCTCGACGGAACTCTGGTGGTTGAACTGGATCTGTATGACCGATTCGGCGGGAGCGGTTGTTGCACTATCCCGCGCTTCAATGGCCAGCAAATTACCACTTTTGCCACGGCTTACTTTGATCACCGGATGAATAATCAGCCTGACATCCAGACCCATTTCGGCGAGCGCCAATGTTGCACTGTCAACCAGGAAAGGCTTGTCATCGTTAACCATCTCGACGATGCTGTTCCTGCTTTCCCAACCATGCTTCGCATTGCCTGGATTGTAAACGCGCAACAGAGACTCACCCGGTTGCCGTTTGGCCATGAACTTGAGTTGTGAAACCAACATGGCCGCGAGCACTTCTGCGTTTTGCGTGGCCAGTTCGGCTATGGGAACGCGCCGGAAGTAATACTCCATGTAGGCCCTGCCCAGGGCTGCCTTCTTTGGTCCGAGCAGGCTATCCAGCACCGCAGCTACCTGTTCAAGTAACCGCTGTTTGGCTTGTTCTGAGTGTTTGTTCATCAACCGTTTTACCTCAGGCCGGTTTCCAGACGACTTATCACCATGCGCTGAATTTCGCTGGTGCCTTCATAGATTTCGGTGATCTTGGCGTCACGAAAATAACGCTCGATAGGCATTTCCTTGCTGTAACCCATACCGCCATGTATCTGCACCGCCTGATGAGCAATCCACATGGCTGCCTCTGAGGCGTACAACTTGGCCATGCTGCCTTCCAGGGTGTAGCGCGCACCCGAAGTTATGGCGCGCTGCTTGGTCCAGGCAGCCTTGAGGGTCAGCAGCCTGGCTGATTCCAGGCGGATCTTCATGTCGGCAATCTTGGATTGCACCATCTGGAAGCTGCCAATTTCCTGACCGAATGCTTTGCGTTCCTGCACCCAGGCCACACTGGCCTCGTAGGCAGCCTGCGCGATACCCACAGCTTGCGCCGCAATGCCAATACGCCCTGCATCCAGCACGCCCATGGCCAGGCTGAAACCGTGCCCTTCTGTGCCCAGCAGATTTTCAGCCGGACATTGGTAATCTTCAAATTCGATTTCGCAGGTGGCAGAGGCACGGATACCCAGTTTGGGCTCGACCTTGCCGCGGATAAAACCATCGAGACTGGTATCGATCAAAAAAGCTGATATTCCTTTGCTGCCTCGCTCAGGATCCGTCAAAGCAAACAAAACGACAAAATCAGCCACGGGGCCGGAAGTGATCCAGGATTTCTTGCCGGTAATCCGGTAGCTGTAACCATCCTTTGAGCGCTCAGCCCTGGTCCGCATATTGGCTGAATCCGAACCGGATTGCGGTTCGGTCAACGCATAGGCACCTACCGCCTCACCAGCGGCTACGGGGCGTAAGAATTTTTGCTTCTGATCTTCGGTACCGTGCTTGAGGATACCGTGGGAATACAGTGAATTGTTGACGGACATGATGGTGCCATGGGCAGCATCTGCGGCACTTATTTCCATCAGGGCCAGCACATAACCAATCGAATCCAGCCCGGCACCGCCATATTCTTCCGGAGTTTCTACACCCATCAGCCCCAATTCGCCCATCTGCTTCACTGTGGCACTGGGAAATTCACCGCTGGCGTCAAACCGGGCGGCTATGGGCACGATCTGCTCACGGGCAAAATCTCTCGCCGCAGACTGGATCATGGCTTGTTCTTCGGTAAACTCGAATTGCATGGCTGACTTCCATGGGTGACATAAGAATGGACTTGCAATTATACGTTCTGCGGCCTGCGATTGCCTTGCCTTTACCGCTCCAAGTCGCTATATGCTGACAGCTGAGGGCAGCTGCTATTGACCTGCCGTCATCCAGTCGCTAGGCTCTATATATCTTTAGATCAAGATAGAGAGATATATGGTCGCCAAGACAAGCGCAAAGACAGGGACAAAGAACCTGTCCGGCATGGATTTGCAGAGCGCTTCGCTACATTGCCGCTTGTTGGCAGATTCTACACGACTGAGGCTGTTGCTGATCCTGGAACAGGAGGAGCTCAGCGTTGCGGAGCTCGCAGCTATCCTGCAGTTGGCGCAACCTCGTGTGTCCACTCATTTGGCCAAACTGAAAGAGGCAGGGTTGGTCGTAGACCGCCGTGAAGGTGTTTCTGTTTACTACCGCATGTCCGGCAGTTTTCACGACCGAAGCCTGGAAGCGCTTTGGGCAGTTCTTCGTCAAAGTGCTGAGGACCCGTTAGTGCAACAGGATCTCGAGCGGATCTCGCAAGTTTTGCTCTCCCGGAGCGGCACAACCTGGGCTGAAAGCGTGGCTGGCGATATGGACCGGCATTACTCACCCGGGCGTACCTGGGAAGCCACCTCTCGGGCCCTG
>JBGTHE010000489.1:0-4204 GCA_041746335.1 Lysobacterales bacterium
CAGACCGGCCTGCTGATCGGCGCAAGCATTCACGATGTTGCCCAGGTTGTCGGTGCGGGATACGTGGTTTCGGACCACGCTGGCGATGTCGCTACCTATGTGAAACTGTTACGTGTTGCGATGTTGCCCATCGTCGTCATCGTGATTGCGCTGAGCTACCGAAAAAGCGCGAATGCAGGAAAGTCGTCGTTCCCGTGGTTCGCACTCGGCTTTGCAGCGCTGCTGGTGTTGAACAGCATGGGTCTGATTCCCCCGGGTTTGCGAACCGTTCTTGAGGAAATTTCCCGTTGGTTCCTGGTTGCAGCAATCGCAGCCCTGGGCATCAAGACCTCCGTCAAGGCCATGGCCGATCTGGGTGCCCGGCACCTGATCGTAGTGGTAGGAGAAACTCTGTTTCTGCTCACGGTTGCAATCATAGCCGTGCGGGTCATGAACCCCTGAGCTCGGAGGTTCAAGCGTGTCGCGGATATATTCCCGCAGCATCTGAAGGTACCGAACGATCGAAAATTACCAACGGTGCAAGCTTTGCCCATGGCAAAGCGTCTATATATGTCACCGCGGTGCTCCCATAGCCCTGTCGTTCCGATAGGAAATCGCCTCTGCCAGGTGCTCGGTAGCGATGTTATCGACAGCATCCATATCGGCCAGCGTGCGAGCGACTTTTAATATTCGATGACAGGCGCGTGGTGAGAGTGTGTGCTGTTCACTGGCCGCCTTGAACATTTCCAGGTCAGGCTTCTCTAATGCGCAATATTTTTTGAGTGCGGCGTTGTCCAGTTGGGCGTTGATGCAACCGCGCATCTCCAGCTGACGCTTGCGCGCTCGTTCAACCCGGGCACGCACAAATGTGCTGCGTTCGGGTAGTTCGCTTTCCTGCCGGTTGAGGAAATTGCGTGGCCGGGACATTTCCACGCAGAGATCAATGCGATCCAGCAGGGGTCCGGAAATTTTGGCGCGATAGCGGCTGATCAGATCGGGGCTGCAATGACAGCGGCCGCTGGGCTCACCTGCGAATCCGCAGGGGCAGGGGTTCATGGCCGCCACCAGCTGGAATCGCGCCGGGTAGGTCTCCCGTCGTTTGGCACGGGAAATCACGATTCGACCCGACTCCAGCGGCTCGCGCATCACCTCCAGAACATGGCGGCCGAATTCGGGCAATTCATCCAGGAACAGAACACCGTGGTGGGCCAGTGAAATTTCCCCCGGCATGGGCAAGGCCCCCCCACCCACCAAAGCGATGGCACTGGCGGTGTGGTGCGGAGCACGAAAAGGGCGTTGGCGCCATCTGCTGATATCCAGCCCGGCCCGGCTGATGGAAGCAATTGCCGCCACTTCCATCGCTTCCGAATCCTGCATCGGCGGCAATATGCCGGGCAAGCGTGAAGCCAGCATGGTCTTGCCGGTGCCGGGGCTGCCCGTAAAGATGAGATTGTGGCCTCCAGCAGCAGCGACCTCCAAAGCCCGTCGCGCACGAAACTGACCGTAGACCTCGCTGAGGTCAGCCACCTCCGGCTCATTAATCTGTGTGGGTTCTGTCACGCGAGGTAGAGTTTTGCTGCCCGTCATCCAGGCCACCACATCCATCAGGTGCGCAGCATGCAGATGCTTGTTGCCTCTCACCAGCCCCGCTTCGCCTTCATTAGCTGTGGGAAGTACCAGAATTCGCTTGGCATTAAAGCACTGCAGTGCAGCGGGAAGGATGCCGCGCACAGGGTTAAGTGTGCCACTGAGCGACAGCTCTCCGATGAACTCGCACCCCTTGAGTTGCTTGTTTGGAATTTGTTTTGAAGCTGCAAGAATTCCCAAAGCAATGGGCAAGTCAAAACGGCTACCTTCCTTGGGCAGGTCAGCTGGCGTTAATGAAATGGTGACATTGCGCTGTGGAAACTCGAAACCGGCATTTAGCAACGCCGCTTTCACTCGGTCCCGTGATTCGCGTACGGCCGTCTCCGCCAGACCAACAATGGACATTTTCGGCAGGCCGCCACCCAGATGAATCTCCACAATCACCTCGGGCGCTTCCACACCCACGCTGGCGCGCGAAAAGACCTGTGCCAGGCTCAATGTTGCTTTCCTCCAAGCGCATGTTCAAAGCTGAATGACGGGATTATGCCTAGCGGTTTTTGTTCGTATAGTCTGTCATCAACCTGAATGGTTGTAGGAAATCACCGCGACATCATGCGCGTTAACCAACTCAAGTGAACTCTGATCAAGGCGGAACGGTCACGATTTATTCACAGTCCAACGGCGATACTCCGTGCCTGATAAAAGCAACAAGCTAAGAGCAACTTCAAATTCGCGAGAAAATCGATGCGCCCTGAAAAAATTCTCGCCCCGGCTGTGTTCGCCGCAAGCTTGAGCCTTCAGGCTCACACCCCGATGCAGTCCGAACTCGAAGCGCTGGAAGAAGTGTTGGTAGAAGGTCGCCGCAAGGACCTGATCGGCAAGGTTCGATCTGCCTCCGAAGGCGTGATTGGCCAAGAGCAGTTGGAACTGCGGGCCATCAGCCGTCCCGGTGATGTGATGGAAGCCAGTCCCGGGCTGATCATGACCCAGCACAGCGGTTCCGGAAAGGCGAACCAGATGTATCTGCGCGGCTTCAACCTCGACCACGGTACAGACTTCGCTACGTTCATTGATGGCATGCCGGTCAACATGCGTACACATGGCCATGGCCAGGGCTATACCGATATCAATTTCCTGATTCCGGAGCTGATCAGAACCATAGAGTTCGTTAAAGGTCCTTATCATGCTGAACTCGGTGATTTCTCTTCCGCTGGTGGTGCCAATATTCAGACGTTCAAATCCTTGCCGCAGAACCGCATCAGTGCGGGGGCGGGTGAGAATGGCTACTTGCGAGGACTTGCAGCAGCCGGCACGGACTTCAGCCAGGGAGTGATCCTCGGCGCCATCGAAACTACCGAGTACGATGGCCCATGGACCGACATTGACGAGGATGCGAGCAAGGTGAACGGCCTGTTGCGTTACAGCGGCGATAATCCAGCGCTGGAATGGGATGTGCTGTTCAAACTCTATGATGCCAGCTGGAACTCAGCAGACCAGATTCCCCAGCGTGCGATCGAGAGCGGGTTGATCAGCCCGTTCGGTTCGATTGACACTACCGTGGGCGGTGAGACTCGCCGCGCCAGTGGCTCGGCCGACCTGGTGTGGAGCAGCAACTATGCGGAAAATAAAATCAGCGCTTACGTTATCGACTACAAGCTACAGCTTTGGTCCAATTTTACTTACTTGCTAGATGATCCCGAAAAAGGTGACCAGTTCGAGCAACTGGATGATCGCACGATCTACGGCGGTGAGTGGCGTGCAGACTGGATAAGCGGCGCAGGCAACGGCCATCTGCATCACCACTCCGGTTTGCAGCTGCGCTATGACGATATTTCAGAGGTTGGGCTGTTCAACACTCGGGACCGACAGCGCCTAGCCACCACTCGACTGGATTCTGTGGATGAATTCAGCGTCGGGGGGTGGTACGAACTTGAATGGCTGGTGACGGAACGATTCAGCATGGTACTGGGCTTGCGCGCGGACTACTTCGATTTTGAGGTTGACAGCGACAATCCTGAGAATTCTGGTGATACCAGTGACAGTATGGTCAGCCCGAAACTCAACCTGATCTGGACGCTCGCACCCAATCGCGAACTTTATTTCAGCGCGGCCACCGGTTTTCATTCCAATGACGCACGCGGAACGGTAATCAGCGTGGATCCCAAAACCGGATTGCCGGTACAAACCGTTGATCCATTGGTGCGTTCCCGGGGAGCTGAAACCGGCATGCGCTGGCGCTGGGCGAATAACTTCAACAGCTCTTTCGTTATTTGGTACTTGGAGCTCGATTCCGAGCTGCTTTATGTGGGCGATGCAGGCGCTACCGAAGCAAGCCGGCCCAGTGAGCGCTTCGGTTTCGAGTTCAATAATTATCTGCAACTGAACGAAAACTGGACTCTGGAAGCAGACTTTGCCTGGACGGATTCCAGTTTTTCCGAGCCGGCACCGGAAGGCAACCACATTCCGGGAGCCATTGATGCGGTAGTCAGCGCGGCCGCCGTGCTGGAGCTTCCATCCGGCTTTTTCGGTTCACTGCGACTGCGCTATTTCAGCGAGTACCCGCTGATCGAAGACAACTCCGTCCGTTCCGATGGCTCGACCATGCTTAACCTGTTGGCCGGCTGGCAGTTGGGTGACT
>JBGTHE010000490.1:0-2824 GCA_041746335.1 Lysobacterales bacterium
GCCGAAGGGACACGCTCAGCTTATGAGTCTGACCTGGAGCAGTTGCCCGAGGGACGTCACGAAGCAGAAGCGATGATACAACTGGATGTACTTGACCGCACCGCAGCCGAAGAAGAACGCCAGAAATTCTCCCGGCAGCAGCAGGACAATCTGGCCTGGAACAACGCTCGCATGCAGCGCAGCATTGCCGCTATCGACGAGTACATCGGCAGTTTTCCGGATGGCCAGCATCTGAGTGCTGCACAAACCCTGCGCAGGGAACTCAGTGATGCCGCCAACGACAGCACGGCTTTTGCAGCAGCACAAAAACTGAATACCCGTAAATCTTACCAGGCCTATATCGACGCCTTCCCGCGCGGTCAGAATGTAACAGCTGCCCTGACTGCAATTGACAGCCTCACGCTGCGGCCCGGCAAACGATTTCGCGATTGTGATCACTGCCCCGATCTGGTGGTGCTCGAAGCCGGTACATTCTGGCAAGGCGCTGAGGAAACTTCCTCAACATCACTGGCCAACGAAAAACCTCAACGAAAGGTAGCGCTGACCAAAGACTTTGCCATTGGCATCCATGAAGTCACTCTGGCTCAATGGGACGCCTGTGTTGCCGGGGGCGGCTGCGACTCTACCCAGGATAATGGCTGGGGTCGCGGGCCAAGGCCGGTCATCATGGTGAGTTGGAACGATGCACAAACTTATGTCGAATGGTTGAGTAAAACCACCGGTGAACGCTACCGCCTGCCCAGTGAAAGCGAGTGGGAATATGCTGCTCGCGCCGGTGAAAGCGCAGAATGGCCGGACGAGGATCCCGTCGGAGTCTGCAACCTGGCAAATATTGCCGGCAACGAAACCGGTTTCCGCTGGGCACACACCGCCTGTGCTGATCCGTTTGGCCTGGAAACCGCCCCGGTGGGCAGTTTCCTGCCCAATGCTTTGGGTTTGTACGACTACCTGGGCAACGTCGCTGAATGGACGCTGGATTGCATGAGCCTTTCCTATGTCGATTCTCCCGCCGACGGGAGCGCCAATAATCGCGGATTATGCAATTCCCGGGTCACGCGGGGAGGTTCCTGGTTCAGCGGTGCACGCGAGTCGCGTTTAACCGCGCGGTTCAACCTCAAAGCCGGTGATCGCAACGATTTCACGGGTTTTCGGGTCGTACGGGAATTACCGGCATCATCGTGAGTCCAAGACTTGGCGATGATTCGCTCAGGAGTTTGGCAATGACCCGCAATTCGGGCAAGACATTCCTATCTGCCGCTGCCGTCGGCAACGGCCGACTGTTGCTGACACAAGCGCTGTTTCCGCTGATGTTTATGCTGTTAGTGGCGCTGATATTTCCATTAAGCGGCTGGTCGCAGGACGAGGCGGAGGAAACCGGCGAGGAAACGAGCGAAGACTCCAGCGAACATGTGGAAGAAAGTGAAGAAGCCTACCGTCGTCGCATGGAACTGGAAGAGGCAAGCGACCGGGCCGATGTCATTTTGGACCCTTCTGCCGGCCCTTTGAAAGCACCGGAAGGCATGGATGCCCTCCCCTATGAATCACGCAAACATCTGCGTGATGAGTTGCGGAATGTCATTATCGAGCAAGGCGAGTGGCAGCCCGAAGATGCAAATGCCAATTACCCCTACAGCCCCAGTGCTGCAGCGGAAAAGAATCCGGAATTGCGCAAACAGGAGGAGAAAGCCTGGGGTGAACTCATTCAGGAATACCACAAACGCGAGGCAGCAGCGCTGGGAGCTGGCGGTGGCCGCAGCAGTGGCGCTTCACCCCCATCAGGTAGCGGCACTGCCGGTGGTCAGGCGGGCGCCAAAGGTGGCGAAAATTCGAAACCAGGTGCTCAAGGTTCCCCAACTTCCGATACGCGACCTGAAACCGCAGCCACCAGCAGTACTGCCGCGGGGGCCGGCGTCTCGCAAAGTGCGCTGGAATTTCTTAAAGGCCAATCTGGGGGCCAATCTGGGGGCCAAGCTGGCGGCCAACCCGGTGGTCAATCCGGCGGTCGGGCCGGAGCACAGGCCGGAACACAGGCAGGCAGCATGACTGGCACCCAGGCAGGGAGCCCAGCTGCTGGTAAAACGGGCTCTCAGAGTGGCGCGCAGCAACAAGCAAATACTGCCGGGACCGCCGCCAAGGCGGCTCAAGAAGGCTCCGAAGCGGGGGCACAACCGCACATGGCTGAGGCTGCGGGAAGCCCGACCGAACCCAGCAGCAATGATAAAGAGGAATCCAGCAATCCCCCTCCCCCGCCAGGCAGCCTGGCGATAGCCGAGCTGTTGGCATTGGAAGACGGGCGGAAGCGCAAGACGCCCGAAGACCAGCAATCTGCCGCGCAAAAAGCCGCACAGCAGAACACTGGAAAAGCAAAAGATCCGAATACCCAGGCCCAGCAAGCTTCGAAGGAGGCCAACGCGCATTCCGATGAAAAGCAAGCCGGCCAGGCAACTGAGAATGACAACTCGGCCAGCAAGACCAAGTCGGTTGTGCTGAAGAATGAAGCAAACCAGTCTCCACCTTCACCCTTGCCTGGCACGATAGCCATTCCAGAATTGGAGAAATTGAAAGGACTGGAAAACCCTGCTCCGACGGCGTTAAAAAAGCCGCAATCGCAATAAAGAGCTTAAGAAAATGTCTTTAAAGAAAGCCGATGTAATCAGAGGCTCTTCAATCCGTAACCACCGAAACCATCGCCGGAATCAGCATCAGGTATAAAGTACTGGCCCGGATATAAGCCTGCTCACGGAATTGTTGACGGGTTTCTTCGTTCATACTTTCAGCCGCCGCAATCCGTTCTCGCATGAGCTCTGGATCCATCTCTTCATCG